>JBIPLZ010000063.1:0-9025 GCA_044369395.1 Flavobacteriales bacterium
TGTGGATCATGTGTTTGGATTTAAACCAACCTGTTTCCCATATTGCTTGTCTTAAAACAATGTCAGGGAATTTGATTCCTGAGCAAACAATATACGTATAGACTTCCTGAACACTTGGTGTTTTGGAATGTTCTTGCGCGGCCAAGCCTGCAGACATCACATTCAACAAGAATAACAGAAAAACGAAAGAGAGGCGCTTTTTAATAAGCCACAGAATTTTAGCGAAAATAATCACAATTGCAGAGATTAATACAAAAGAATGTGATTATAAATTTTACGCAAAAAAAAAGCCCCAACGTCTTACGTTGGGGCTTTTCTCAGAGAAAACTCTAATTATTTTTTAATCAACTTCGTTACTTCACGGTTTCCGTTAGATTCAACAGAGATCATGTAGATACCAGCAGTTAATTTATTGATGTTAAGAGCTTGAGTAAAGTTTCCTGTTGTATTGTTAACAGTTTCATTAGAGATAACACGACCCATCATATCAATTACTTTGATAGAATAGTTTTCCATGTTGTTTAATCCAGAAACATTCAATACAGCGAAATCAGAAGCAGGGTTTGGAGAAACTTCGATACCGAATTCACCTTCACCAATTACTTCTTCCGTAGAAATTCTACCTGGAGTTGCAGGAGTCGTGTTAGCACACTGACCCAAACCAACAATACCATCGATATCATAACCGTCTGTTGAACTTGCACCGAAAGCCATCGTTACGTCAGTAGCGCGGATGTAATTGATACCCGCTTGACCAGCAGGAATGTTTAATTGACCATCGCGGCAAAGTGTAGAACCAGCATCGTCAGCAGTAACAACAGCTTCAAGATCGAACCAAGTTGTACCATTTGCAGAACCTTCGAATCTTGCTTTTTCAGGATAGCTTGCACAGCTGCGTGAAGCGTTGTCTCCGAATGTTGTTTCGTAAACAGCGATATCAGCACCTGCATTATTCAAAATCGTGTAAGGGAAAGACAAAGTAACTGTTCCAGCATAACCCATTGCGTAGAAAGGGTAGTTAGCAGCAGATGTCGATGCATCGCTCATTTGAGGAGCTCCTAACATTTTAGCTTGAATTGAACGATTTGCAGGAACTGCAGTATTGTTTTTACGAAGACCTTGTGTTGCAGTAACAACAGCGTTTGGAGAATACTTATCAGCAGCAGATACAGATGCACCGCCACAAGAAGAATATCCAACAACTCCGTCAACATCATAACCATCTTGGTTATTAGCAAGGAAAGTTAATGGGTTTGTAATATCTTCAATTTTAACATACTTAGCCCAGCTAAGAACACCTAAATCTAAATCAGCATTTTGGCAAACTCCATCAGCTGGGCTGATAAGAATCCAAGGCTGACAATCATCTTGACGAGCGTAAACTAACGCTTTTTCTGGCCAAGAAGCACAAGAAGGAGATCCGTAAGATGTTTCATAAACTGTAAGGTCGTTTCCAACTTGGTTGCAAATAGGGCTTGCAAATTCTAAAACGATTTCGCCACCAAAACCAAGAGATACAAACTCAACAGATGATGAGTTATTAGATGCTTCGCCGATGTTAACATCGTTTACATTGATTGCTCCAAGAGCATTGTTAGGGTTGCTACGAGTAGCTCCAATTGGAGAAACACCGTCAGCACGCATTCCTTGAGTGAAGCTAGTAACAGCAGTTGCATTTACTTGAGCTCCAACAGTTCCAGACACAAGCATTGCTGCTGCGATCATAGATAAACTTGAAAAAGTAGAAATTTTCATGATGTTTAAGAGATATTAGTTAGGTTGTAGATGCAAACTTACACATAATTATTAACAATGCAAATTATTTTACGGCAAGACTTGTCTATTTTTGGTATAAATGATGGAATTAATGAAACTTTAATTTTACTAAAAGAGGACAATTCCACTAAAAGAGAAGATTGGCTAAGTTATAACAATGACAAAGGCTGTCAATAACCAATAGAATCTTTCATCTTGTCTAACCAATCTTAAGTACCGTGAAAATGTCAAGAATTTGAAAATGAAACCTAATGCAATTAGTTTTTAGCGTTGTAGGCAGTTACTATCTTTTCAATATCCTTTGCTTCGTATTTATTGTCCTTTATTAATTGAACAATGTCTTCATCACCTTTGAAAAACATAGCCATATTTTTCTGGAATTTTTTCTCCAGCACTTCAGTATATCCCTCTTGATCTTTCTTTTTTAAGAAGATTGCTTTTTCGTATACATACTTTTGAGGTGTACTTTCCATCAATGGAAACCAACCATAATACAAACACAAATCGCCTGTTATTGCTTTGTGCATTGGAGCAGCAACGGCGCCTTCTTCTACAGTAATATATTCGAATAGTTTTCCATCCATGAAATAAGAATTTAATTTTTCTGGAC
This sequence comes from Flavobacteriales bacterium, assembly GCA_044369395.1. GTDB lineage: Bacteria > Bacteroidota > Bacteroidia > M30B66 > M30B66 > CALQRR01. The sequence goes on from JBIPLZ010000063.1 coordinate 2,387, forward strand.
CTAAACGACTTTTCTTATTTGTTGTATCGAAAAGAAAAATTTTATCCAAGCGTTGCCCAGACTTAGGATCAATGTTGCAAATTTTACCACGAAGCGTATCTCCTTTTTTAGTACAAGCCCATCCATCATATACATCCATTCCTTTTGGAATTTGAGAGAATGCAGCATAAGAAAATGTTAAAAAGGAGATGGTGAGTAATAGGTTTTTCATGATTTTGGTATAAAATGATGTATAAATGTAGAATTCAAACCTAATTTAATTCTCATTAAGGTGCAATATGAATTTGAAATTTAACATGAAACAATTTTACCAACTGCCACCTGCTCCGCCTCCACCTGAACTTCCGCCTCCAAATCCTCCAAATCCACCCCCTCCAAAACCTCCTCCAGACCCACTTCCGAATCCACCCCCACCAAACCCTCCGAAACCACCTAGTCCTGCGCCTCCAAATGTGCGTCCATAGTTTCCTCCTCCTCCTCCTTTTGATTTAGAAATAAGAATCACTCCAAGAATTACCAATACCAGAATCGCCAATGGCGGGATTTTCTGTTTATGATTTTTTTTCTTAAAGCCCTTAAAGGTGCCTTTGAGCATTTGCATCAAATCGGTTGATGCTTTATCAAGTCCTTCGAAATACTGCTCTTTTTTGAAATAGGGTAAAAGATCTTCCTGAACAATTCTACCTGCCATGATATCAGGAACGAATTCCTCCATTCCATAACCGGTATTAATAAAAGTTTCTCTGGGGTTATCCATCGAAACCAATATCAAAATCCCATTGTTCCGACCTTCTTGCCCAATTTTCCAAAAGTTAAAAAGTTCTGGAGCATAAGAAGATGCCGGCTCTCCATCTAATGTTTTAAGAATAACAATGCATAGTTGAGAGGATGTACTATCATCAAAAGCCACCAATTTTTTTTCAAGCAATGTCTTCTCTTGTGCACTTAAAATCCCGGCGAAATCATTCACCAACATAGCTGGCTCAGGTCTCTTTGGAAGATCGCGACTTATGCAAGAGAGTGAAATTCCAAAAAGCAGAATAACAAGGATGCTCCGAAAATAAAATTTAGTTGCCAATGGAAATGTCGTTTGAAAGTTCGTTGCGGTCGTCGGAACGAAATGGAAAATATTCTTTTAATTGTTTGCCAGCCAATTCAATGGCGCCAACAAGACCATCTGCCATTTTATTTTCTTTAAAATGTGAAACAAGGAAATCTCGAGCAGAATCCCAAAAACCATCGGGAACAACCGCATTGATTCCAGAATCTCCCAATATGGCAAGCTTTCGGTCTTTGAATGCAACATAAATCAAAACGCCATTTTTTTCTAAAGTCTGCTCCATTTTTAAAGCATAAAAGACTTCAACGGCCCGATCTACTGCATCTACTTTACACTTCGATTCTATGTGAATACGAATTTCACCCGATGTTTCTTTTTCGGCCCATTCTATTGCATTCAGGATTTTGTCTTCTTCTTCCTGAGTTAAAAATTTCTTAGCCATTAGAATTTCACTTCTGGAGCTTTGTCAGAACCTGCGGCCGCTTTGAAATAATCTTTTGGTGTAAAACCAAACATTCCTGCAAATAAATTATTGGGGAATGAACGAATATGGCTATTGTAATCTTTTACAATTTCATTGAATGTTTTTCTTTCAACGGCAATTCTGTTTTCGGTTCCTTCTAATTGAACCTGTAAATCACGGAAGTTCTGGTTTGCTTTTAAATCGGGATACGCTTCAACGGAAACAAGTAAACGCGATAATGCAGAAGAAACACCTTGTTGTGCCTGCTCAAATTTTTGGAAACTCGCAGCATCTAATTTACTAGCATCAACTTTAACACTCGTTGCACTTGCTCTTGCCTGCATTACAGCTTCCAAAGTTTCTTTCTCGAAATTTGCTGCGCCTTTAACGGTGTTAACTAAGTTGGGAATAAGATCTGAACGGCGTTGATAAACATTTTCAACTTGTGACCAAGCGCTAGAAACAGCCTCTTGCTTCTCAACCATTTTATTGTAAGAACATCCTCCCATTCCAAATAAAAGGATTCCGACTAATAATACAATTCCAATTGTGACGATACTTTTCATGTGTTTTTGGTTTTTTATAAAAGAGTTGAGCCGGAGAACAACAACCATTCCCGGCTCAAAATAAAGCAAACCAATTTATCTAATTATACAATTCTCATTTATTTCGTCATGATTTCTGATATTATTTATGGCAGTGCGTCAATATGTCACTAAACTAAATCGATGCTATGAATTCGGTGAATTGGAATTACAACCCCGCCTTTTAACATGATGGCAGCTTCTGTAGTTGCCCAAATCGTGGTATCAACCATTTTACTTCCATCGCGGTCTTCGAATACAATTTTCACTTTGTTGTGATATAAATTGCTCAAAACAGTTGCCCGTTCGAGCATGGAGCGCCTCTCCGAAGCAGATTCTTGACTTTTTAGAACTTCTTCTCTTGGAAAAACCATATTCTTTACCGTTTCTTTTTCAACTAAAGGCACATTGCGCATAATTTCAGATTTTTAAATGTTATGCTTTCTAATACGGCATCAGGAAAAAGAGAGTTTCAAATGGCCTATCTCATGAAATTGTTAAGCGGATTACATTTTTACTATCCTGTGTAGCAGCAAAACGCCTATCAATTCTACGATTTACGATCCAAACGACTTCTTTATCACAGGTTAAAATCCATTGTTCTTCACGCTCCCGAGGAAGCAATTTTAAATCAGTAAAATAATCGCTTAAAAGTTTGCGACCAGTCATGCCGGAAGGCCAGAAAAAATCACCCTTTTGCCACTTTCTTAAGCACAATTCACCTTGAATTTTATCGACCAAGACCCAGGCTTCATTTTTAGTCGCAAATCCAATATCAACAGGCATTTCATCAAAATGATTGAGGATTACTTCTGGCTGATGTACATTTTCCTCAGTCGAAACCTTTGTAACCATCATATTAACAGACAGATAAGTGCGGTTTAATTGTACTAAATACCCTCTAGTCTGAAAGTACTGAGTATGTGTATTTGTAAGGTTTTGCGCTATACATCCACAAAGTCGCCAAGAAAACCCGTATTTTTTTAACAGTTCATGTATAAGAAACTGCGGATTTGCCTCGTTTAATAAATCAGTTTTCAATACCGTAAACCCATGCTCCGTTTGGTTTACATGTAATTGTGACCAGGTTTTTGTAAATGAAGAAAGTTGCGATTGTTCCGATTTCAAACGTCCGACAGATTCTAAGACCATCTGTAAATAATTCGCCTGTACATTCTTAAGTTCTGGTAGGAGATTTAAGCGAATTGCATTGCGTAAATACTTATCCGATTTGTTGCTTAAATCTTCTCTCCATGTTAATTTATTTGCCTGTGCATATTCCAGCAAAGTTTCTTTCGTGAAGTCTAAAAGAGGTCTAAAATAAATCCTGTTTTGTTCGCTCATACCCGACAAGGCTTCACTTCCACTTCCACGCAATAGTTTTATAAAAAATGTTTCAATTTGGTCGTCCGCATGATGAGCTAAAAAAATCGCATTTAAATGATATTTCTTTTCAAGTTCCGAAAACCAATCATACCGAATTCGTCTTGCGGCCATTTGCAAAGATTCATTTGGATGTTGAAGCATGCTATTTTTTGCATCCAAGACTAAAATTTCCCAGCCATACATTTCAGCTAATTGACGCGCAAGTGCTTCATCTTTATCGGAATCTTCATTACGTAATCCATAATTCACATGAGCAATAATGCCCGAGAATCCCGATTTTGAGAGTAAATCAAGAAGAACAACCGAATCTAATCCACCGCTTAAAGCAAGCATGAATCGAACATCTCCGACAGGAAAATTAAAGACCTTTAGTTTATGTTGAAAATCCTGAAGTAGCCTACTCATCGAACTAAACTTTGAAGAAGCGCTTCTGCTTTTAACAGACATTCATTGTATTCCGCTTTCGCATTGGCTTTATGCGTAATAGCGCTACCAGTCGAGAATGATAGATACCCATTCGTTTGATTCCATGTAAACGAACGAATCATCACAGCGAAATCGAAATTTCCTTCGGGAGTAAAATATCCCAATGCTCCGGAATAAATTCCTCTTCGAAATGTTTCTGTTTCTTCGGCAAGTTGCATTGCACGTATTTTAGGTGCGCCAGTCATAGAACCCATGGGAAATGAACGCATTAAAGCATCAATGCCTTGGGTTTCGTCTTCCAATTCTGCTTGAATCGTTGAAATCATATGCAGAACAGTTGCAAAGGGATAAATCTCACACAACTCTTTCACAACGACGCTTCCTGATTTTGCATAATGCGTAAGATCATTTCGCACCAAATCAACAATCATCACATTCTCGGAGCGCTCCTTTTGATCGTTTTTCAATTGAAGGCCCGCTTTTTTATCGAGCTCTACATCTCCTGTTTTGCGAATGGTTCCTTTAATGGGCTGTGAAATTAATGTGTTTCCTTGCTTATTAAGAAATCGTTCCGGACTTGACCCCATCAACCAAACCTCATCGTTTTTCATCAAAACAGCAAATGGAGCAGGCGAGCGTTCATTGAGTTTTTGAAAAACGGCAACTGGATCTAATTCAGCCACGTGTGCACTAAATTGCATGCAATAGTTGATTTCATAAATGTCGCCGCGCGAAATATGTGTTTGAAGCCGATTAAAATACTGGGTGTATTGCGCTTCGGTCAAATTGGATTTCATTTCGATCGCATCGAATGACATTGCTTTTTTCTCGCCGATCTCCACACTTGCCTCTAAATTCAAGTTTCCAAATTCAATCGAATTTCCATCACGGTCTTCCCCAATAATAAATTCAGGTTCAAAAAATGAAAGCAGCGGAAAATCCGTAAAATCGGAATTGTTGGAGGATAAATCCTCTAAGTGATTTTTTAAATCATAGGTTAAGAAACCCGGTATAATGGGTGTAATACCTGTGGTTTTCAAAAACGATTTCAATTTTTCCCAAGGAGATTTTTCCTCTTGATTTAGGGTTAATGTGTTCGAATTTCCTGCCAGTAAAACCCATGAAAATCTCCCATAGCTATCGTCATAACCATTCGATTCTAACAAATACACATGTTTGAAGGAATGTGACAATGTTCTAAATAAAAGAATACGATCTTGAAAAGTCGGTTTCATAGTTAATTCGGTTGCGAAGTTACGAAGGCATTTCACATTCATGTAAATCTATCAACAAGCCATACCTTGAAAAATCAATTTTTTAATTTAAAACGATTCTAGATTTTGCTTAGGTTTGAGCATCGACATGAAGATTTTCTATTTCCCCGGACATTATTATTTATTTATACGAAACGTTTTTCGTAAACCGCAACGTTTTGGATGGTTTCGTAAACAATTGTTATATGAAATCAATTCTTTGGGGATAAATTCCTTGCCTATCATTACCATAATTTCCCTTTTCATGGGTGCCGTTATCACCATTCAAACGGCTTATAACATTGACAGTCCATTTATTCCGCTGTATGCTGTTGGATTGGCAACGCGCGACTCCATTATCTTGGAATTTTCACCAACCATTATCAGTTTAATCCTAGCTGGTAAAGTGGGATCGAGTATCGCTTCGGAGATTGGAACAATGCGCGTTACAGAGCAAATTGATGCTCTTGAAATTATGGGAATTAATTCGTCTTCTTACTTGGTTTTACCTAAAATTATTGCTGCCGTTTTAATTAATCCATTTCTGATTATTCTAAGTATGTTCCTTGGTATTGCAGGTGGTTGGTTTTTTGGAGTTATTGCAGGGAGCGTTACAACTACCGAATACCTATATGGAATTCAATATGCTTTTAGGCCCTTCTATGTTTTTTATGCTTTAATTAAAACATTGTTCTTCGCATTCATCATTACGTCCATTTCATCGTATTATGGATACTACACTTCCGGAGGAGCCCTGGAGGTAGGAAGTTCAAGTACGAAAGCGGTTGTTTATAGTAGCATTTTTATTTTGGTAGCTAATTATATTCTCACACAATTATTATTAGCATGATCGAAGTAAAAAACATCTGTAAAACCTTCGATGACCGAATGATTCTCGATCACGTAAATGTTACGTTTGAAGAAGGAAAAACCAATTTGGTAATTGGAAGTAGTGGTTCTGGCAAAACTGTATTGATTAAGTGTTTGGTTGCTCTCTACCAAATTGATGAAGGCAATATTTTATACGATGGCCGAGATTTTTCAATGTTAGACGAAGACCAGCGTCGTGATATTCGCAAGGAAATTGGAATGGTTTTTCAAGGGGGAGCGCTTTTCGATTCTCAAACGGTTGAAGAAAATGTTGCGTTTCCTATTCAAATGTTCGGTAATATGAGCACTGAAGAGCGCCGCGATCGTGTAAATTTTTGCTTGAATCGTGTAAATTTAACCAACGCCAATAAGCTATTTCCATCTCAATTGAGTGGAGGAATGAAAAAACGGGTGGCCATTGCTCGCGCCATTTCGCTAAATCCTCGTTACCTGTTCTGTGACGAACCTAACTCGGGTCTCGATCCTAAAACCTCCATCGTTATTGATAATTTGATTCATGAAATTACTGCCGAATACAACATCACCACAGTAATAAATACACATGATATGAATTCGGTGTTGGAGATAGGTGAAAAA
>JBIPLZ010000064.1:0-8947 GCA_044369395.1 Flavobacteriales bacterium
GATTTACTTTCACCGTGTTGGGCTCATTTAACAGAATGTCGATGTTTAAATCGCGGAAGTCTTTGGGCATTTTGCCATTCACAGAAACAATTTTATCACCGTTTCGGAATCCTAAATCATACACAAGTGAATCGCCAACAACCACACCGTATTTAGCATTTTCGACCGACAAATATTCCTTTCCCCATGCAAAAAGAATCATGGAATAAATGAACATTCCCAAAATCAAGTTCACTGTAACACCACCAATCATGATAATTAAACGTTGCCAAGCTGGCTTAGAGCGAAACTCCCAAGGTTGAGGTGGTAATGCCATTTGCTCCTTATCCATCGACTCGTCCACCATACCCGAAATTTTTACATAACCTCCCAAAGGAAGCCATCCAATTCCATATTCGGTTCCTTGGTCTACACCGTTTTCGTCAATCTTTTTTGTTTTGAACTTAAAAAGTGAAAAGCCCCAATCGAAGAAAAGGTAGAATTTTTCCACGCGCGTATTGAACCATCGAGCTGGAAAAAAATGCCCCATTTCGTGGAGAACAATTAATATAGAAAGACTTAAAATAAGTTGTGCAGCAAGAACAAGATTGTCCATCAGGAGTTATAAATTATACGTTGCAAAAGTAGAGAAATAAAGGAATCGTTTTAAAAGAGATTTAATAATGCAGTTGTGTATTAGTTTTCTTTACATTTCGCTTCTTTTCTAGCTTTAATTTAACTGTATTCCATTGTCAAATAACACATTCACGCTTTTTTCAATCGATTCTTCCGAGAATATTTTACCGAAAGATGGACAGGTCAATTATTTCGGAGCCATTGTTTCGCTTGAAATAGCTGATGCCATGTTCTTAAAACTTCGTGAAGAAATTGAATGGAAAAACGATGAATTAGTATTGTATGGAAAGCGCATTGTGACCAAACGTAAAGTGGCTTGGTATGGTAATTTACCCTTCGAATACTCGTATTCAAACACCAAAAAGCAAGCATTACCATGGAACGAAACTCTGGTTGAATTGAAAAACTTGGTTGAGTCATCTACTGGTTTTACTTACAATTCTTGTTTGCTTAATTTATACCATTCGGGCGAAGAAGGCATGGCTTGGCATAGTGATGATGAAAAGGAATTATTGGAAAATGGCGCCATCGCTTCTGTTAGTTTTGGGGCCGAACGCGTTTTCGAATTCAAACATAAACAAGATAGTACCAAAGTGAAAGTGCTTCTTGAACATGGAAGCGTATTACTCATGAATTTCCCAACACAAAAGCACTGGCTACATCAATTGCCTAAGACAAAAAAGTGTTTAACGCCTCGAATAAATCTAACTTTTAGAACAATTAATTTTTAAACTATTGCGATTTTAATGAAGTTCATTACTCTAATATTTTTCATTTTATTCTCAATTTTTGCTTTCCCAATTTATGGGCAGTCGAGTCCGGAAGAACTTGGTAAATCAATCATTAACTGCTTTCAAGGCGATAGCATTTCTCAAATAAAAAAACATTTTCCGGCAGCCGATCAACTACTTGTGTATGCTAGAAAACACAACATGGATTTGAATGATGAAAAGATTTCTGCTCTGAAAGAGAACTATTTCAACCTAATCAATGAGTTAAATGCCAAATTAATGTTCATCAAAAAGGATGGAATAAATAAAGGAGTTGAATGGAAAATGATTAAAACGGATAGCATTCGTACCTCCATGAGAAAAACTCCCAGTGCTAACATAGAAACCGATTCAATGGAAATTAATCGAGTTGATATTGATTTTCACTCTCTGAATAGAAGTTATCGATTAGTTCTCGAAAACACCATCGAGATAGAAGGAAAGTGGTATCTCGACAATAAAATTTATTTTCGGGAGATGAAAGAAGAATAATCACCAAATGATGAGGGAATGCAGTCGAAAACAACAGATATTGTATGCCCCAATGTATGAGTAAAATTCAACTACATATTACCGATCTCCCCGGAAAAATTCGCTTAGAGAGTGTTTCAATTCCCGATCTCAATACCCAATTGATTTTGGCTATTTGTAGTGATATGGTGGCCAGCGATGCGCGTGGTTTTTACGATATTCAGCCGCATCATCTGCTTGTCAACAAAGCGAGTTTCGATCGTGTTAAATCAATACGGGATTCAGCGTCCGTCGAAATTGAGCAGATAGAAAACGTGCTCCATCTTTCATGTACCTGTAAAAACTCATTAAAATCGCTGTGTGCTCATCAAGCGCAAGTGCTTTTTAATGTCATGAACCGCGATGAGCTTCGGGTGTTTTTTGATGAGGATTTGCGTCTGCAGAAATTAAAAGAATATGCAATTCAGGTTGGAATTTCTTCGAATGAAAATCCCGAATTGTATTTTCAAATCGACTATCAGCAGGGGAAACTAAACATTGTTTCCATTCAAAAAGAGTTGTTGATTATCGATCCAATAAGCCAAAATCAGATTAATCAAAAATTGCTTATTGAGTCTGAATCTATCAAGACTGAAGATAAAACAACACAACTCATTCTCGTTTTTCGGAAGCACCGTTTTTACGATCATTTCTGCATCGAATTGTGTGAAGCGGGAACAACTTCTCAAGGGAAACTTAAAAAACCTATTACAGCTATCAATCCATTCGATGTTCTTTGGAAATATTCTCAACCCGATGAAATAAAGTTTTTCAGCGCCATCGCTCGTTTCTCGAATTTGTATGAAGAAGATCGAAATGCAAACGATTTAAAAGCCTTACAAGCAATCTTCAAAAATCCATTGCAAATTCCTACTTATATAGTAATTGGAGATGATGCTGATAATCCTCCATTGCCTGCATTCGAACAAGTGAAAATGCAGGAATTGGATGCGCAAATTCACTTGTTTGTTGATCAACAAACATCCATGTTTCGAATGAATGGAACTATGCAACTTGAAGGGAATGCTATTCCGTTCGATCAAATTCGCATGGCATTCGGGAATTTCTTTCGATTTCGAGATAGCCTGTATTTTTGCCCCGATTTACAGATCATTCGCTTATTTGATTTTTTCCGTCAGAAGCGATTTAATTTACTCATTCCTGCATCTGCTTTTGAGGATTTTCGAGTAAAAACATTATCTCCACTCGAAGAGAAAGTGCATATCAATTACGCACATCTTAAGCCAGCTAATCAACAACAACGCATCGAAAGTGGCCTCGACGAATTGCCTGAGAAGTTACTTTATTTAAGTCAGACAGGAAACGACATACAACTTATTCCTGCGATGCGTTATGGGCCAGTTGAGGTTTCGGTTATGTCTCAAAAACAAATTTATACCTACGATTCAAAAGGGAATGCCATTACAATTGTGCGCGATGATGCAGCAGAAAATGATTTGCTTGCAACATTAATAAAGTTGATTCCTGAATTGAATGAGCAATTAGCAAAGGGGAAACTGTTTGTCAGCAAGACCGCATTTTTGGATGAAGAATGGTTTCCAGATTTATTCGAAACATTGCAAAATAAACAGATTCGTGTATTGGGCTTTACTGAATTGAGCAAGCTCCATTTGTTGATGCATAAAGCCAAAGTGATTGTGCAAGTAAAGTCCGGGCTCGATTGGTTCGAAACGGCTTTGGATGTTCGATTTGGAAAGCAGAAAGCACGAATGAAGCAACTTAGTACAGCCGTTCGAAACAAGAGTAAATACGTCCAGCTTGATGATGGTAGCCAAGGTATTCTTCCAAAGGAATGGCTCGATCGTTTTGCCCGTTATTTCTCTATGGGAATTGTTGCTTCCGAAATTTTACGAACCCCAAAAATGCGTTTTCAGGAAGTGTCGGATGTGTATGATTGGACGCATTTCGATGTGCATACGCAAATACAATTGCAAACGTATGCTGATAAATTACAGTCGTTTCAGGCAATTGAAGAAATTGACTTACCTAAAGGCTTAAATGCGGAATTGCGGGCTTACCAGAAACAAGGCTTCAACTGGCTCAATTTCCTTCATGAATTTGGTTTTGGAGGATGCTTGGCCGATGACATGGGTTTGGGGAAAACCATTCAAGTAATTACGTTTCTTCAACATTTAAAAGAAAAAGGAACTGCCGGAGCTCATTTAATTGTGGTTCCATCAACACTTATTTTTAACTGGCAAGATGAATTTACACGCTTTGCCCCCGAATTGAACATTGAAGTTATTTATGGAGCAAACCGGAGTAAATTATCGGTAAATCTCAGAAATACCGATGTCTTTATTACGTCTTATGGGATTTTGCAATCGGATATTTCAGAGTTCAAAGCCTTTCCATTTCACGTAATAGTGTTGGATGAATCGCAGGCCATAAAAAATCCCGAAACACTTCGATATCGTGCAGTCTGTTCATTAAAAGCCAAGCAGCGATTGGTTCTTACGGGTACGCCTCTCGAAAACAATACCTTTGATTTGTTTGGGCAGTTGTCGTTTGCTTGTCCAGGATTACTTGGAACCAAGCAACAATTCAAGCTACTTTTCTCCATTCCAATCGATACGTTTAAAGACAGTAGCAGATCGAAGGAACTCAGTCGAATTGTAAAGCCCTTCATCCTTCGTCGAACAAAAAATCAAGTTGCTCGCGAACTTCCGCAGCGCACCGAGATGGTTGTTTATTGTGAAATGGGAGAGGAGCAGCGTCGAATTTATGAAGCATATTCCAAAGAACTCCGCGATTTTATTGCCAACAAGCAATCCGACGAAATTAACCGAAACAGCATGTATGTTTTGCGTGGATTAACTCGCTTGCGTCAAATCTGCAATGCGCCATCCTTGCTCAACGAGAAAAACTATTTCAGTGCTGAATCAGCCAAGATTGACGCGCTAATGGAACAAATTCAACAACATGCACCGGAACATAAAATTTTGGTTTTTTCTCAATTTGTAGGCATGCTCGAATTGATTCAAACTGCATTATTGAAACAGCATATTCCGCATGAGTTTTTAAGTGGACAAACACGCAACAGAAAAGAACGCGTGAAAGCATTTAAGGAGCAAGATGAAATTCGGGTGTTTCTAATTAGTTTGAAAGCAGGCGGAACCGGACTCAATTTAACCGAAGCCGATTATGTTTATTTGGTAGATCCTTGGTGGAATCCTGCAGTTGAAAATCAGGCAATTGATCGGGCGCATCGAATTGGGCAAAAGAATCGTGTAATGGCAGTTCGACTAATCTGTCCCGACACTATAGAAGATAAAATTCGTTTGCTTCAAGAATCCAAACAGCAGCTTATTTCGGAACTAATACCCAATGAAGCGGGACTTTTGCAAAATTTAAGTAAAAAGGATTTGCTTAGTTTGTTGGCTCCTTTGAGCTAAATCCATATTGGTTCATTTAAATTGATGTTTTCCTACTTCTAAGATCAGATTTAGAAAAGGCGTATTGATGTGAATTTTTACTCAATTTAATAAGATAAATTACTCAATGGACTGAGTAAAATTTCGAATGGATATAAGTTAAGCTGCATCAATATCGGTCGGAGGCTTAGCCGAAGTTTGGGATTGGTGAACGAAATCTTTCAATTAGGTAATATGCCCAAATTTTGGCTAGCCGCTTGTTGAAGGGTTCGAAGTAGTAAAAGTTAATTGGTTACCATAAGCAGTCCCTTCCGAATTAACCGCATAGGACCTCACATAATAGGCTGTAGCTGATTGCAATGGAAGGATATTACTTCCAAAAGATTCAATACCCGTTCCGTCAACTGAAAAGTTGTTTGCAAGCGTTGGATTGGGCGAGGTACTCCAACAAACACCAAGCTGTGTAATTGCAGAACCTCCGTCGCTTGTAATTGTTCCGCCGGAATATGCAGAAGAGGAAGAAAGTTTCAAATGTAGAAAAATTCACCAATGAACGCTAACTCGTTTATTTACTTAATAAAATGCATTAATTAACTAAATATATTGAGTAAAATGTTGATTTTTTCATTGGTATTTCGCGGGTTTTACTCATTAAATAACAATAAATAATTCAACCCATTGAGTAAAATAGCTCAATATATTGAGTAAAATAACTAAAATTGATAGGTCTTAAAATTTAATTTCATCCTTAATTTACGCAACTTAAAGAGTAAATTAACTCAATGTATTGAGTAAAATATCATTTATTTTGTAAATTAGCAGCTTCAAATATTTTGAAAAATGGAACACTTTCGTCAGCAATACAGCGAACTAAAAGAACGAATCCTCGAAAAACGTAAGTTCATTCAAGTCCTTTCCGGGCCAAGACAGATAGGGAAAACTACCATGGTTCTCCAATTATTAAAGGAGCTTCCTTCGCCATATTTATTCGTTTCGGCTGATGGCGTTGAGTCATCAAACCGAAACTGGATAGAACAGCAATGGGAAATTGCCCGATTAAAACTAAAGCAATCGGAAGCGAAACAATTCATATTGGTAATTGATGAAATTCAGAAGTTGGAGAATTGGAGTGAATCAGTTAAAAGGTATTGGGACGATGACACCCGAACAGGATGTCAAATCAAGTTGATTATTTTAGTTTCATCGCGTTTAATGTTGCAACAAGGTTTGACCGAATCCTTAGCTGGTCGTTTTGAATCGATGTACATGAGCCATTGGAGTTTTCGGGAAATGAAAGATGTCTTTGGCTGGAATGCGCAGCAATACGCTTGGTTTGGAGGTTATCCCGGTGCTGCCGAATTAATTCGAAACGAAAAGCGTTGGCGAGAATATGTACTGCATTCGCTCATAGAAACTAGTATTTCAAAGGATATTCTCATGCTTACACGGGTTGATAAACCTGCTTTGATGAAACGTTTGTTTGAACTTGGATGCAGTTATTCTGGACAAATTCTCTCATTCACAAAAATTCTAGGTCAGCTCCTCGATGCTGGAAATACAACCACCTTATCGAATTATCTTCAACTTACCAGTTCGGCTGGTTTATTGGGCGGTCTTGAGAAATTTGCACACGATGAAATTCGGCAACGTTCTTCCAGTCCCAAGTTTCAGGTGTTTAATACTGCGCTCATCAGTGCTCAACAATCGGATTCGCTCAGCAATAAATTAAAAGATCCTGCTGCTTGGGGTAGAATTGTTGAATCGTGCGTTGGTGCTCATTTACTGAATAATTCAATTGAAGGTGAATTCAAATTGCATTATTGGAGGGAAGGAAATCACGAAATCGATTTTGTACTTTCGCGGAAAGATGAAATTATTGGACTGGAAATAAAAAGCGGAGCCAAACAGAAAGCAGCTGGATTAAATGCATTCAAGAAAAAATATCCACAAGCGCGTTTCCTGTTGGTTGGTGATTCGGGACTTACTTGGGAAGAATTTATTCAAATAAAACCCATTGAACTTTTTCGGCAATGAACGACGATTTCTATTATTTGAAACGCTATGCGAAAGAAAATGCATTTTTAACCAAACCCTTCGAAGGAGAAAATCGAATCGTCTTTTTAGGAGATTCCATCACTGAATTTTGGTTGGATGAGCTTCCTTCATTTTTTGAGGGGCGATCATTTATTAACCGAGGAATAAGTGGACAAACTACTCCACAAATGCTTGGGCGTTTTGAGCAGGATGTTATTTCGCTGAATCCCAAATCGCTTCATCTTTTAGCAGGTACTAATGATATTGCAGGAAATACGGGTGATATGTCATTGACTGAAACGGTTGAGAACATCCGATTAATGATTCAATTAGCAAAAGCGAATAATATCCATGTTTATCTGGGAGCAGTTTTGCCTGCTGAAGTTTTCAGTTGGCGCCCTTCAGTTCGTCCATTAAATCAAATTATTGAACTCAACAAACAATTGCAATTGCTTACGGAAATGGAGGAAATTACATTTATTGATTACCACACGGCTATGAGAAATGAAACAGGGGCGCTGAATCCAGACTTCGCAGATGATGGTGTTCATCCCAATACATTAGGATATAAACGAATGGAAAGTGTGTTCGAACAAATATTTACTATTTCTTAAAATTAATCCAAGGCTTAATCTATTTTCCAACAGCTATAAGCAAGGATAGGATAAAACGAGTTTTGTTTTTTTGAGATATTAACTTGATTTATTTCCTGGAATTGACAGATTTGATTTCACACATCTATTTATCGAAAACTGGCACTATCCAACCAAAAGGATCTTCGATTTTTTGGGTTTTAATATCGTTCAACATGTTATTTACTTCCACCGAAACAGGATTCGGTTCAGGTAGTTTAATGATTAAGTCTTTGTATCCAATTTCGTCAATCATTGCTATACCCACAGCTGTTCCCGTTCCGAATGCTTCTTCGAGCATATGGTTGTTAAATGCTTCAATAATCTCGCTGATTGATATTGGGCGTTCAATCACTTCAAATCCTTTGTGACGAAGCAGTTGCATGACGCTATTTCGAGTAACTCCTGCCAGTACGGTTCCATCCAATGCAGGTGTAATGAATTTACCTCCAATTTTGAAGAAGATATTCATGGTTCCAACTTCAAGAATATTCTCGAAATTATGTGCATCAAGCCAAAGCACTTGATCGTATCCGTTTAATTTGGCTTGCTCGGTTGGTAAGATGGCTGCTGCATAATTCCCAGCGGCCTTTGCTGCACCGGTTCCACCTTGTGCTGCTCTGATATACTTCGTTTCGGCATACAAACGAATTCGATTACTGAAATACGGCCAAGCGGGTGTTGCAAAAATGACGAATTTATAACTCGTTGCAGCGCGCATTCCTGTGTATGCTTCGTCGGCATACATGAAAGGACGAAGATACAAAGCACTACCAACTGAAGAAGGAATCCAGTTACGATCTATATTGACAAGCGCTTTCAGAGCTTCTACAAAAAGTTCTTCGGGGAAATGTGCCATACCCATGCGTTCTGCGCTGATATTCATGCGTTTGGCATTTTCTTCGGGGCGAAATAAAAGCGGGGTGTTGTTGAGTCCTTTCGTCACTTTTAATCCTTCAAAAATAGCTTGTCCGTAATGCAATGCAATTGC
>JBIPLZ010000065.1:0-8935 GCA_044369395.1 Flavobacteriales bacterium
TAAGTGAGGCCTTCTTGAAGGATTCTGCAAATTACCTCATTGATGTAAATGTTCGTTCGGGCAACCGAATAAGTATTTTCATTGAGAATGATGAGCATGTTTCTATCAAAGATTGTATCGCGCTCAGCAAGCATATCGAGTCACAACTTGATCGAGAACAACAAGACTTTGAGTTGGAAGTTTCCTCACCAGGTATCGATTCTCCATTTCGCCATGAACGACAATTTACTAAGTATGTCGGAAAAGAAATAGAGATATTGATGTCTAATGGAGATAAATTTTCAGGAGAATTACTTGGTTGCGATTCGGAAAGCATTCAATATCTTCCTTCAAAGAAAGGAAGAAGTAAAAAAATAGATAAATCAACAAATTCAAAAGAAACTATGACTGTATTGCTTTCTGAAGTGAAAGAAACACGATTAGTTATAACCATTTAAATGCATGCAAATTTAAACAATGGAACACGCCGCTCTCATTGAATCGTTCGCAGAGTTCAAAGAATTCAAAAACATCGATCGTGTAACTATGATGGGTATTCTGGAAGATGTATTCCGGAATATGATCATCAAAAAATATGGATCGGATGAAAACTTCGACATTATCATCAACATCGACAAAGGTGACCTAGAAGTATGGCACAACCGTGAAATAGTCGAAGATGATGCAGTTGAAGATCAAAACAGTCAAATTGGTTATTCAGATGCTGTCAAAATTGAACCAGATTTTGAGGTTGGTGAAGAGGTTTCAGAGGAAATCAAACTCAACGACTTTGGTCGTCGTGCAGTCTTAGCATTTCGTCAGAATTTGGTTGCTCGTATTTCTGATCTTGAAAAAGACAGTGTATATCGCAAATACAAAGACCGTGTAGGTGAAGTTGTTTCTGGTGAAATTTACCAAGTTTGGAAAAAGGAAGTTCTTATTCTTGATGAAGATGGAAATGAGCTGGTAATTCCTAAAACTGAACAAATCCCAAGCGATTTTTTCAAAAAAGGTGAAAATGTACGAGCAGTTGTTCTTCGTGTTGATATGAAAAACAACACACCTCAGATTGTACTTTCAAGAACTTCTCCATTTTTCCTTGAAAAGCTTTTTGAACAAGAAGTTCCAGAAGTGTTTGATGGCTTAATTACAATAAAGAAAATCATTCGTGAGCCAGGTGTTCGTGCAAAAGTTGCTGTAGAAAGTTATGACGATCGTATTGATCCAGTTGGAGCATGTGTTGGAATGAAAGGATCTAGAATTCATGGGATAGTTCGTGAATTAAAAAATGAAAATATCGATGTAATTAATTTTACAACAAACAATGCGCTTTATATAACACGTGCATTAAGTCCAGCTAAAATATCTTCCATAAAATTAGACGAGGCAACCAAACGCGCTGAAGTATTTCTAAAGCCGGATCAAGTTTCATTGGCTATTGGTAAAGGTGGATTGAATATTAAACTTGCAAGTAAACTAACCGGATACGAGATAGATGTTTATCGCGATTCTGATATCGACCAAGAAGATGTTGATTTAGAAGAATTCAGCGATGAAATTGATAGCTGGATATTGGATGAATTGAAAAAAGCAGGTTGCGATACTGCCAAAAGTGTATTGGAACTTCCAGTAGATGATTTGGTTAAACGTACTGATCTTGAAGAAGAAACAATAAAAGAAGTGATGCGAATTCTTCGCGCTGAGTTTGAATAATCAACGCACGAACGAGTATCAAAACAATAATAATACTGTTGAATGTCAGAAGCACAACAAACAAGACGAATCAGTAAAGTAGCATCCGAACTAAATGTTGGGGTTCAGACGGTGATTGATTTTCTTACCGAAAAAAGGTTTGAAGATATAAATCGGAACTCTAAAATTAGTGATGATATGTATGCCATCCTTCTTAAGGAATATGGCGCTGAAAAATCCGTCAAGGAGGAATCAAAAAAAATCATCCAGACTCGCCTCAAGCGAGAATCAATCGGCATTGAAGAAACTCAAGCTGTATCTAAATTGGATGATCAAGAAGATGAACCCAATGAGTTTTTGATCAAAGGCATGGGTAGTGGCTCGAAAAATCAAACATCTACTCCTGTAGTTGAACCAGAGCCTGTGGTTGAAAAGATTTTTGAACAACCAATCATTATTGAAGAAAAGGCTGATGAAATTGAACCTGTTAAAGTAGAGGTTAAAACAATTGAGCCCGAAGCAATAAAAGAAACTGCTGAAGCTAAACAAGAAGAACCTGATGAAATTCCTTCTCCTGCATCGAAGGAGAATCAAATAAAAGTAATTGGGAAGATTGATTTAGGCGCCTTCGAAAAAAACAAAGGAAAGAAGCCTAGTAAAGAGAAAGAGAAAAAAACGGGGGCTCCGGATGTTAAAGAAACTCCAAAAGTTGTTTCGCCAACTCCTGCTCCAGAAGCTAGTCCGAAAGCGGAACCTATTGCATCGGCTCCTGCTGTTGAACCTACTGTAACTCCAGTAATATCTGAGTCTGCTGAAAAAACAGAATCTATTGCAGAAGTTAAACCTAGCGATGAACTTTTTAGGGCTGCTCGTGAAAAACTGGGTGGTGTTAAAATACTAGGTAAAATTGAACTTGCTCCGGAACCACCCAAAAAACCAATAGCATCTTCTTCAGGAGCTGGACTTGGTAATAATGATCGCAAAAAGAAACGGAAGCGTATTGACACACCACAAGCAGGTGCTGGAACAGTTAATGCTCAAACTGGTGGATCTGGAGGTGGAAAACCCAATGCTGGTGGAAATAACACAGGACCAAATAGAGAAATACGTCCACGTCAGGGAGGTCCAAATCATCAAAGACCTGCGCCCAATGCGCCCAAAGCTCCACTTACTGAAGAGGATGTTCAAAAACAAATTAAGGAAACACTTGCACGATTAAGTCAAGGAAAACAAAAATCAAAGTCAGCTAAATATAGAAAGCAAAAACGCGAGGATTATCGCGCAGCGCAGGAAGAAGCAGATTTAGAAGGAACAGAGAAAGTAATCAAGGTAACCGAATTCGTTTCTGCAAATGAACTTGCACGAATGATGAACGTTCCTGTAAATGAGATTATTTCTACATGTATGTCGTTGGGATTATTTGTTTCAATTAATCAGCGACTTGACGCAGAAACTTTAACCATAGTTGCCGAGGAATTTGATTATAAAGTTGAATTTGTTTCTGTAGAAGTTCAAGAGGCAATTAAAGAAGAAGAAGATACTGAAGACAATTTAGTTCCTCGTCCTCCAATTGTAACAGTAATGGGACACGTCGATCATGGAAAAACATCCTTGCTCGATTATATTCGTAAAGCAAACGTAATTGCTGGAGAAGCTGGAGGAATCACCCAGCATATTGGAGCATATAACGTAACCATGGAAAATGGCAAACGAATTACATTCTTGGATACTCCTGGTCACGAAGCCTTTACGGCCATGCGTGCTCGTGGTGCTCAAGTAACAGACGTTGCAATTATTGTTATTGCGGCCGACGATTAGGTGATGCCACAAACGGTTGAAGCAATTAATCATGCTCAAGCTGCGCAGGTTCCAATTGTATTTGCAATCAATAAGATTGATAAACCAGGAGCTAATCCTGAAAAAATTCGTGAGCAGTTAGCTCAGATGAATATTCTTGTAGAAGATTGGGGTGGTAAATACCAAATCCAAGAAATTGCGGCTAAACTTGGTAAAAACATAGATCTTTTACTTGAAAAAGTTTTGCTTGAAGCAGAATTGTTAGAATTAAAAGCAAATCCTGATAAACGCGCAAGTGGAACTATCATAGAATCTGAATTAGATAAAGGTCGTGGTTATGTTACCACTATGATTATTCTTGCTGGTACGCTTCGTGTTGGCGATGTGGTTTTAGCAGGACCAAATAGTGGTCGCGTTAAAGCACTATTCAATGAACGTGGCGCTCCTATCAAAGAAGCGGGACCTTCTATGTCTGTGCAAATGCTCGGATTAAGTGGAGCACCATCTTCGGGTGATAAATTCAATGTAATGAGCGATGAGCGTGAAGCACGTGAAATTGCAAATAAACGTCAGCAACTTCAACGTGAACAAGGTATTCGTACACATAAACACATTACCCTTGATGAAATTGGAAGACGTATTGCCATTGGAGACTTTAAAGAACTAAACATCATTGTTAAAGGTGACGTTGATGGTTCAGTGGAAGCACTTTCAGATTCTTTATTGAAACTATCTACTGAGAAAATTCAAGTTAATATCATCCACAAATCAGTGGGTCAAGTTACAGAAGGTGATGTACTCCTTGCTTCTGCATCCAATGCAATCATTATCGGATTCCAAGTTCGCCCTTCTGCAAGTGCACGAAAACTTGCCGAGAATGAAGAAATCGATATGCGATTCTATTCGATTATCTATAAGGCAATCGAAGAAATCAAAGCGGCGATGGAAGGAATGCTTGCGCCAGAATTTGAAGAGAAAATTGTTTGTAACGTAGAGGTTCGCGATGTGTTCAAAATCACGAAAGTGGGAACTGTTGCTGGATGTTATGTATTGGATGGTAAAATTACCCGTCATACCAAAATCCGACTTATTCGAGACGGTATTGTAGTTTATTCAGGAGATCTTGGATCGTTGAAACGATTCAAAGACGATGTGAAAGAAGTTGCAACTGGTTACGAATGTGGATTAAACATTCACAATTTCAATGATATTAAAGAAGGTGATATTATTGAAGGATACGAAAACGTAGAAATTAAACGTAAACTTTAATCATCAAGGAGCTTTAATAACATCCTTAACAATATAAGCGCCCGGATACTGACCAGACAATAGTTTGAGCAGTCTCCGGGCTTCTGCTTTAGATCGAAAATCACCACAGCGAACTTTAAAATTAGGTTGCTGATAAATTAAATATGCTGGATTTTCATAAAGAGATTGATTGAAATCTGAAAGTGATTTCTGAGCATGTTCCTTTGCATTATTTCCAGATTCAGAAAATATCTGAACTCTATATCCATCAAGACCTAATGAATTGTAATTGACTTTCTTGTAGGTTCCAATTAATTGTTCCAATCCAACAGGAAGAGATAAAGTATATGCTCCAATATAGGCAGAATCTTTATTGTTTGAAAACGAATCATTTGATGCCGTATTCATAGAATCAACTTGAGCTGTTAAAGCAAATGGAATAATAAATACAAAGATTAATAGTAAAACAAACAGTCTTGGTGAATAGAATTGACACACAAAATGATTCATATTCTAAATATTTAGTGGCGAAAATAAGAAGGTTTTATTAACAATTCACATAAATCATGTTGATTAAAAAAACACACTTTAATTACTATAGAACCTATAAAACTTGTAACTCATTGAGAATTTGAAAGAAAGATTAAAAGAAAATTAACTTACTAGTTAAAGAGTTGTGATAACTAATTTAGAATCATTCTAAATTAAAAACAAAGTTAAAATAATTAATGATTTGAAATGAATCCAACTAAATTTGCACCCGTTAAAACTAAAATAGGATTTGTCCTTGCTGGTCTATGCAACTATTCCGTTCACATATATTAAGAATTTTGGCAGTATGTTTTACTGTCGCAATTACATCTACTACAACTTTCGCTCAAGATGGAGCTAAGTTGTTCAAAGGCAATTGTGCTTCCTGCCATAAACCAACCGACCAAAAATTAGTTGGACCAGGTCTTAAGGGAATTCGAGCACGATGGACTGATGAAGCTAAACTCATTTCGTGGGTTAAGAACTCAACAGAATTCTTAAAAACAGGAGATGCTTATGCAAATAAGCTTTATGAGGAATATGGTAAATCAGTAATGCCTGCTCAAGCATTGTCTGATGCTGAAATAATCGCAGTAATTGATTGGGCTGACAAAGGAGGAGATGCTCCAGCAGCTTCAACAGCTGATGCAAAAACGGTTCCAACTGGATCAGGAGATAGCGAGTCAAACAGCGACACATATTTTTACGTGTTACTTGTAGTAGGTTTAATATTAATCGTTCTAATACGAGTTCTTGGTACAGTAAATAAGTCCTTAAAAACTTTAGTAGATGAAAAACAAGGGATAGTTGCTGAAATTAAACCTGAATTAACTCCTTATCAAACATTCCGTTATTGGGCATCAAATAATAAAAAGATAGTTGCAATAATAGGATTACTTATAGTAACCTGGTCGTTAAAACAAGGTTGGGATGGTTTAATGGGAATTGGTGTTTATCAAGGATATGCTCCAGAACAACCTATTAAGTTCTCTCACGAAATTCATGCTGGGCAAAATCAAATTGCTTGTGTTTATTGTCACAGCGGAGTAGAGAAATCGAAGCATGCAAATATTCCTTCGGCCAATGTATGTATGAATTGCCATGCTTACATTCAAGAAGGTGCAGTATCAGGGAAGGAAGAAATTAAGAAAATATATGCTGCATTGGATTATAATCCAGAAACACGCGTATACGGGCCCAATAAAAAGCCAATAGAATGGATTCGTGTTCACAACCTACCTGATCATGTTTATTTCAATCATAGTCAACACGTTAAAGTAGGTAAAATTGAATGTACACAATGCCATGGTGCAGTAGATTCAATGGAGGTAGTAAAACAAAATTCACCACTTACTATGGGATGGTGTATCGATTGTCACCGCAAGACTGAAGTTGATTACAAAGACAATAAATATTACGAAGAGCTTCACAAGCAATTCGTTAATGATCCTGCATACAAAAAAGGCGACAAATTTACGATTGGAAAAATCGGAGGTTTGGAATGCTCTAAATGTCATTATTGATTCACAACCCTCCTGCATAACCCGGACTTTTACGAAGTATGAGCAATTCGAAGAAATACTGGAAAGGAATAGAAGAACTTCAAGGTACACCTGAGTTCGTAAAACTTCAGCAAAATGAATTTGCGGAAGACCTTCCGGTTGATAAATTCCTCGGTGACGAAAGCATCGTTGATACATCAACAAACCGTAGAGATTTTTTAAAATTCCTAGGATTTAGTGTTACAGCTGCATCATTAGCAGCTTGTGAAACACCAGTTCGCAAGGCAATTCCTTATCTAAACAAACCTGAAGAAATCACTCCTGGTGTTGCTAATTATTATGCATCAACATATTGGGATGGTAATGACTTTGCGGGTGTTTTAGTAAAAACTCGAGAAGGTCGTCCAATAAAAGTAGATGGAAACGAACTTTGTTCCATTACAAAAGGAGGTTCTCATGCTCGAGTTCAAGCCTCGGTTCTTTCTTTATACGATAGCGCTCGTATCCAAGGTCCAATGATAAATGGAAAAGACAGTGATTGGAAAGCTGTTGATGCGGAAGTATCTTCTAAATTAGCAGGAATTGCATCTGCTGGAGGTGCTATTCGTATTCTAACATCTACTATAATCAGTCCTTCTATGAAATCTGCTTTGGCAGAATTCACAACAAAATATCCAACTTCTCAAGTTATTACCTACGATACCATATCATTCAAAGGTATTGCAGATGCAAACTTGGCTTCTTTTGGCAAATCATTTATTCCAACTTATAATTTTGATAAAGCAGATTTCATCGTTGGATTAGAATGTGATTTTCTTGCGAACTGGCTTAGTCCAGTTGAGCATGCTCGTCAATATGGAGCAACTCGTAAACTAAATAAAGATGAGAAAAAAATGTCTCGTCACGTTCAGATTGAATCAAATCTAAGTGTTACTGGTTCAAACGCTGATAAAAGAATTGCATTAAAACCTTCACAACTTGGTCTTGCAGCAATAAACCTTTATAATAAACTTACTGGAAATAATCTTCCTTCAAAAAGTTTAGATGCTAAAGATGCAGCAATAAGTGAATTAGCGAAAGAATTAAATGCAGCTAAAGGAAGAGCATTAGTTGTTTGTGGAAGTAATGATGCTCATATCCAACAAGTAGTAAATGCTATAAATTCTCATTTGGGAGCGTATGGAACTACTATTAATAAGGATATCGAAGATTTAACACGTCAAGGTAATGATACTGCAGTAAATTCACTTGTTGCTGAAATGACAGCAGGCAAAATTGGTGCATTGATTATTCATAATCTTAATCCTGTTTATACTTTACCAAATGGAGCAGCATTTAAAGATGCTCTATCAAAAGTAAGTTTATCAATTTCATTTGCTGATCGAGTTGATGAAACAGCTAGTGCTTGTAAAATTGTAGCTCCTGATCATCATTATTTAGAATCATGGTTGGATGCAAATCCACGTAAAGGATATTTCACTCTTGGACAGCCAACCATAAATCCACTATTCAAATCTCGTCAGGTACTTGAAAGTTTATTGACTTGGGCTGGTAATACAACAAATGCTCACGATTATATTTCTAAGGTTTGGGAAACAACTATTTTCCCATCTTCTTCAGGATTCATAACTTTCAATGATTTTTGGTATAAATCATTACATGATGGAGTTATTGCTAGTGCAACTCCGGTTAGTGTAAAAGCTGAGCCTATCGCTACGACTGATGCTTCTGAATCAATTAAAATTACAGCTATCGCTGCAACAGCTCCAGTTCCAGTTGTAAATACAGACATTACAAGTGCAGCTTCCGCAATTTTAGCGAAAACTGTAAAAATATCTGGTATTGAGTTAGTTATCTATCAAAAAACAGGTGCTGGTACTGGTAATCAAGCAAACAATCCTTGGTTGCAAGAGCTTCCTGATCCTATTACCAAAGTAACTTGGGATAACTACGTATTGATGAATCCTGAAGAAATGAAGGAAAAAGGATTCAATACATTAATGGGACAAGAGCAAGAATCCGATGTTGTTGAAATAAAATCGGCTAATTCTACAATTCAATTACCTGTTGTTGCTCAGCCAGGAATTCCGAAAGGGGTTATTGCAATTGCACTAGGATACGGAAGAACTGCTGCTGGTAAGACTGCAAATGGAATTGGTGCTAATGCATTTTCATTTGTAACATTC
>JBIPLZ010000066.1:0-8899 GCA_044369395.1 Flavobacteriales bacterium
GATATACGAATAGATCAAGGGAAAACGCCCAATGAATTATACGACTGTGCTATTTTCTTGATTGCTACAACAAAGGCCGCTGTTCTTAAATCTGGAACACCTTTCCCATTGTGAAGCTCTTCGCGAATTGCATGATATGAAGAAATCATTGTGTCTTCAAGACCAGAATAAACTAGTTCTAGTTCATCTGCTCCGCGTTGAATCATTTCTTTTTGTGCTGCAGATGCTGTATTGCCCGTCATTTCTTCCACATACGAAATCATGCTGCGGCCCATTCCTTCTTCCCAACGTTTCCCAAGTCGTCCAAAACGAACGTGACTCAAGTTTTTCAACCATTCGAAATACGAAACAGTAACTCCACCTGCATTCAAGTAAATGTCTGGGATAATATAAATTCCTTTCTTGTTTAGGATTTCTTCTGCTTCAGCTGTTACAGGACCATTGGCAGCTTCTCCAATGATTTTACACTTGATGCGATCTGCATTATCAATATTGATTTGATTTTCCAATGCTGCAGGAATCAATACATCGCACTCTAATTCTAGAGCAGCTAATTTATCGATGGTTGTTGTACCTGGAAAATTTAAAATGCTTCCTGTTTTGTTGCGATGTGCTTCAAGCGCCATCGGATCAATTCCATCTTTATTGAAAATCGCTCCATCCCACTCGGCAATCGCTATAATTTTTCCACCACCTTGATGAACAAACTTGCATGAGTGAAAACCTACGTTTCCAAATCCTTGAACCACAAATGTTTTTCCTTGTACACCCGGAGTAAGTCCCCATTTAGCGCAATCTTCAGCAACATTCAATGCTTCACGAATTCCGTAAAAAACACCCAGTCCAGTTGCTTCTTTACGACCTCTGATACCTCCTTGAGCTACGGGTTTACCTGTAACACATCCTAATGCATTAATATCATTCGGGAAAAATGTTTGGTAAGTATCTACAATCCAAGCCATTTCGCGCTCTCCGGATCCATAATCTGGAGCAGGAACATCGATACCTGGACCAATGAAGTTTTTCTTGATCAACTCCGATGTGTAACGTCGTGTGATGCGCTCTACTTCATCAGAAGATAGTTTTCGCGGATCGATTTTAATTCCGCCTTTTGCTCCACCAAATGGAACATCAACAATTGCACACTTATATGTCATCAAAGCCGAAAGTGCCATGACCTCATCTTGATTTACTCCCATACTATAGCGAATTCCGCCTTTTGTAGGAAGTTTGTGATGACTATGCTCTGAGCGATATGCTTCAATTACTTCATACGAATCACCTATTTTAACAGGGAAACGCATTTTGTATACGCTATTGCATTGTTTAATTTGCTCTAAAATTCCTTCTGGAACATCAAGAAATTTAGCGGCGCGATTGAAATACTTGAGAACGTCATTAAAAAATTCGCCCTCGTTTTTATCCGTAATGTTTGACATAAACGGTTTTTTTATAGGTTGATAATTGGGATTAACTGAGCCAAACGTACACAAAATTTTAAGTTTGGAGGATTTTAAGAAAAGGAAATATTTCTTTGTAAATCAGACCATTACGTTTTAATTGCAAAAACTAGCCTTATTGTGGCCTTTACAAAAAGGCAAAAATTCACTTCTGCTTTAGTAAAAACGATTACAATATTATGACTCTGGTGAAAAAAGCGCTTTTAATTCGGTTGCCTCGTTGGGCTTCATTTTACCGGCTAAAATCAGGCTTAACTGGCGCCTGCGAAGCGCTCCATCAAATCGCATTTTTTGCAATTCGGTTTCAGGAATGGTTTCAGGAACGGCAATAGGATTACCCAATTGATCAACTGCAACGAAAGTGTAAATTGCCTCATTGTGCTTAATGCGTTCTCCTGTAGAATGATTTTCGACCCACACATCGATAAAAATTTCCATCGAGGAAGAGAATGAGCGGGAAACAATGGCTTCCAAGGTAACGATATCGCCTAATTTTATGGGTCTGCTAAACGAAACATTGTTCACAGAAGCTGTTACAACTACTCTTTTGCAATGCCTTTGTGCTGCAATAGCAGCAGTAATATCCATCCAATGAAGCAATTTTCCTCCCATTAAATTTCCAAGGGTGTTGGTGTCGTTGGGGAGAACAATTTCCGAAGAAATTGCCATTGACTCACGGGCAAACTTTTGTGTTTTCATGAGCACAAAGATAGTATGCTGAACATAAATTGCGGCTATTCGTTTGCCGATGTTATATTTGTCGCATGTATTTCTTGTACCTAAAGTCTATTCACATCATTTTCATTGTTACTTGGTTTGCAGGTTTGTTTTATATGCCGCGTCTTTTTATTTACGATGTAGAAGCGCGTAGTAAAAATGAACCCGAAAACCACATTTTGGTGAATCAGTTCCGCATTATGCAAAAACGTTTGTGGTTTGGAATAACTTGGCCATCCATGATATTGACGCTTATTTTAGGTCCGTGGATAGTTATTGAAGCAGATCACATTCAATGGTCCGATAGATGGCTAATCGTTAAACTTTGTTTAGTTGCCGGCTTGGTTCTTTATCACTTGAGTTTGCATGTTATTTTCAAGCAACTCGGAAAAGATATTGTTTGGTATTCTTCGAATCAACTGCGAATCTGGAACGAATTTGCAACCCTCTTTTTAGTGGCAATCGTTTTTCTTGTAGAATTGCAAAACGAGCTCGATATGCTCTATGGCATATTGGGTTTATTGGGATTTATTGGAGTATTGATGCTTGCAATCAAAATATACAAGCACAAAAGACTTCAGTTGGAGAAAAACCAGAATTGACGATAATTCAACTGGCTTATCGAATGAGCAACCAAGCTTCTTCGTTCAATCCTTTTTTAATTGCACTTAACTCGCTGCTCGCTTCATTTACACTAGCATAACTACCATAAACAACGCGATAAAGTCCGGCAGGCGTTTGATCTAAAACGAAAGAATTAAACCCTTTCTCATTTAAATAATCGACCATGCCATTTGCGTTTTGTTCGGTCGAATAACATCCAGCAACAATAAATATTTTAGCGCTTTCGGCACTAAATGTTTCTACTGTAATAACTTCAACGGCCTTTCTTACTGCTGGCAAATTGCTTGAATGAATAGAGCCAATACCAAAAGTTGGAGCAGAGGATGTATTGCTGAAAATACTAAAATCGGATTTTGAAATCCCTTTCCCATCTGGAAGAATTGCATTAACTCCTATCAAGGCAGCCAATAATACAAACGGCACTGTTTTTAATGCGGTACGAATAGGAAACTTTCGGGGTTGTTTTGCAGACGAAACAATCTCGCGATTTGCAAAAACTGGTTCAGGTCGGCGATCCGGAGATGGCATCCGGTTTATTGGGCTTACTTGAATCGTATAAAGTCCATAGGATTCGGGTAAGAAATTCTGAGTTGTAAAAGCTCTAAATTGAAAGTTTCGCTCAATATCTGAATGAAATTGCCCAACATGCTCCCAATCCACTCGCTCACCTGCTAACAACCTATCATTTAGGGTTTCAGCATAATCAACAAGTGTTTTACGGGCTTCTGTGAAAGAAATGTTTTCGATTTTAGCAAACTGATTAACAAGCAATCCATCATCGGTTTTTAGATTCCGATTGAACGCCAATTGCTTGGAAGGCATTTGAAAAACATGCGATACAGGATGAACACGCGCAGATGCATAATTACCAATCAATCCTCCAAATCCTGGCAAAACGATGCAGTCATGCACATATAACAACTCTGCTACAACGCTTGCAACTTGTTTATTGACTAAGGAGAATTTTCCGTGATCCATTTGTGCAAATATAACACGCTTTTTTTCAGATAAAGCGTTCTTGGATTTTTTTTAAATCATCGGGAGTATCTATGCTCCAGCTCTCGTGATTACTCAAAGCTGTCATTATTCTATAACCATTTTCAATCCAACGAAGTTGTTCTAGCTTTTCGGTGTTTTCTAGAAAGGACGTTGGTAATGCGGCTATTTTTAAAAGCGTTGATGCGCGATATCCATACAATCCGATGTGTTGAAAATGTGCGTCTAAGTGAAGAGGTTTATTGGCTTCTGCATCTCTTTCAAAGGGAATGGGCAATCGGCTAAAATATATTCCGTACCCATTTATATCGCGAACTACTTTAATCATATTCGGATTTAGAATATCGTCCGTATTCGAAAATAGTCTAACTAAGGTGCCTAATTCCACTTCTGAATTTTGGAAACAGGAGCAGAGTGTATCAATTTGAGCTGGGTCTATGAAAGGTTCATCTCCTTGTATGTTGATAATAACCGCATCCTCACGAACAGAAGAGCCCATTGCCCTGACAACTTCAGCACAACGATCTGTACCACTTGGGTGTTCAGCCGATGTCATCCAAACTTCCGCACCAAATGAGCGCACCTCTTCCTCAATACGCACATCGTCGGTTGCAACAATAACGCGCTGCAACAACGTGCTTTGCATCGCCTGTTCTACAACTCTGCGTATCATTGTCTTTCCATTTATTTCCACAAGTGGCTTTCCCGGGAAACGGCTACTGGCAAATCTTGCGGGAATAATCCCAATAAACTGCTGTTCAATCATGCCTCAAATATACAGGAAGCGATAATATTGTTCACGTGAATTTAACAAGTAAAACTTCGGAAAACTACTACAGTCTAGATAATCTGGTAGGATCTAGGTTTGAAAATGTCGGCCTTGTTGGGTGTTGATTAGAAGTATAATTGATTTTGTCTTGCAATTGAGATCTTAAAAAACGGATTTCGTCTTCCAATCTAAGTATTAACAAATCTTGGGTTTTTCTCTGCGCAACAGGCTCCCCAAAGGAAAATAATTCGGAAAGTGTCATCTCTAATGCTTCAACTATTTTTTCCAACCTCTGAATGGATAACGGAGAAACGCCTCGCTCTAATCGATGATAACTGGATGTGTCTATTCCTAAATAAGAAGCTAAATACTCTTGCGATAAATTTTTTTGTGTGCGAATCTCTCGGATTTTGTCGGTGATTTTCATAATATTAATAGGTATATGTTTTTATGTATAGTAAATGCAAAATACTAAAAAGACAATTTGATTGGATTGCATAAGACGAAAATGTTTTGCGTGTGGCGCAAAAGGACTTTAATTGTCGGCTTTTACATTTGCACAAACACATTTCAATTATGAGCTAATAAAAAAAGGGTGTCTGATTTTCGGGAGATTTTTATGCACCGGCAGCTGCGTTCGCCTCACCTTTTCTGGAAGCGTTATCAATTATCTATAAATCCTATTATTTAATTTTATGAAAACAATAACTTCTATTTTATTTTTAATGATGATTGCTTTAAGCCAAAATGCAAAAGCAGTTCTTCCCTATTTTTCTATTGAAACGAACTACATAGAGCCTGCTTCGCCCTGCACGATAACTGTTACAGTTACAGTTACTGGGAAAATAGGTAAAAATCATGATTGTAAAGGCTTCGGGCTGGGATGTCTAAATTTAGATATTGACATTGATAAATCAAGGACGGTCACTGGTTTATTTAATCAACCTGCTGGGCAATGTGGGCTCATTTTCGAATACAGCACTCCTTCAAGCTTAACAATTTCTTACTTAGCCGACAAAGTTAACAACTCCGATTTTGAAGTGGAGGCCGACAAAGTTCTTCCTGCTTATATCTGCAAAAAACTAGGTGTTCAAACCATGACCATTCTTAAAGGTATTTATAAAAGCTCCGTCGATTCAAAGGGCGTTTGGAAAACCACTTTTAACGTAAAATAAATTGTAATCCATTAGGTGTCGGATTATCCGGCACCTTCCTTATACATCAAATTATGAAAAAACGAACCCTGTTTTTAATGGTATTTGTTAGCATAATGACTCTTTATTCGTGTAATAGAGTGCTTCTTGCCTTGTCTGGATCTCATGCTCCTCGTTTAGAAACTGACGAAAGTATATATAAGCGAGGCAAGGAATTGGGAATTGAGTCAGATAAAGTTCTTACATATAAAGATTCTGCCTTTTTAAAAATCAAACGATTTTCTTCGAATTCATTATACATTTATGACAAAGAGGGATATTATCTGAAAATTCAAGAAACTTCTGAAGATCCCAAATGTGGAGGTTCGCTCTTAAAAGCATTGGAAGGTTTAGGGAAAATAACCTATTTCCCGCGCGATAGCAACAAAACCATCGTAAACGAAAGGAGTCTTTGGCAGAATCTTGAAACGAAAAGCGACTTTATAGAATTAGGTCCAAACAAACACGATTATACCGTTGTGTATTATTGGAATACTTTTATCAGTTCTAAAAAGAATCGAAAAGATATTGAGGATATCAAGAGTAATATCTCTAAAAACAAGAGCGTCAACTTTCAACTGATATTAGTAAATCAAGATTTGAGACGCTCCGATCCAACATTAAAGGGCATAAAACTATAATTGAAGCAATTGGGAAGAGTGTTTACATGCATTTTTACAATGCTTGCTGGAATTGGTATATGTCAAATTCAGCCAGATTTTGATCGATTGCAACTTAAACATACTGGTCTTCGAAAACTGTGCGCTGAAAACGGAATTGATTCGTCGGCAGTATTGTTTTGCAAACCAGAACGACTGCTTGCTTCAATTAAAAATCAGTATTGCCAGTTAAATCTTTATAATGATTCGGGCTTTCTGATAGAGCCCAAAATAAAAGATGGTTTTGTAGAATTGACTCAACTTGAATTTGTCTTTGAAAATCTCAATCAATTTAAACCTCAACATTGCGATAGTTCCATGTCCATTGAACTTGAACAAGAGAATTGGATAATTGGGGACGATTTTTCATTACAGAATGGTTTTGTAATTGTCTGCTACTGGTCCGCACACAAATTTCTTCAAGAGCAAATCTATCGCATGCAAGAGTTGCAAAAATTGAAAACCCGTTTCTCTCATATTTCAGTTCGCTTAGTTTTTATAAACCAAGATTTCATCCCATAAAAGTTCCGGTTGATTGGCACTCCGATTTCAAATCGCCTAAATCAACGTAAATGAAATTCATCATTCCTATTGTATTGTTCCATTGCATTCTAAATCCACTTTTATCTCAAGACGACCCTTGCAAATTTTACATTAAACCAAAATACATTGATACTTCTGCAGCAAAACCGAAAACAAAGAATATTCAACTTGCCCTCATTTCAAACGTAAATCTTTCTGCATTAAAATTGGAAAACGCTTCACTCATTCAAGCGCGGTCGATTAAAATTGCTTTATCATCAAACATAAATGCAAAAACAGATGTCAGGGTGAAACAATGCTTGATTAACATTGAACTAAATGACTTGTCTGGCTTCGATTGGATTCCGGACAGCGTTTTTCAATTCAACAAAGACCTTGTGAACTTCAGATTTGCTATTCAGCCTCAAGAAAAAGAGAAAGTGGTGGTGAATTTTAATAGCAGTGCTCAATCTCAGAAAACTCGGTCCTTTGAATCATCAAGCGATTCATTAGGGCGACCAATAAAAAAACAGAGCGCAGGCTTTTTCTCTCCAGGAACAATGCTTATAAACGGAGGGCTTTCATATAGTGGAAATGCTCGTAACAAACTCGAATTTGGTCTAGCTTCATTTAAAATAAACTGCATGGCAAACAGGAAACTCTATAACATACAAAATACCAACGAGCTTGCAGGCATTCCTATCGAAAAAGGGTATCTACTTACTGGCGGCTTAAATCTTCAATCGGTACTTGAAAAGAATTTCGGGAGCCTGTTAACTTGGGAGAATTCAAGCGTATGGTTTTATTCAATTGGCAAGGAACCTAAACTTGAGGTTCAAATTAATAATGCACTAATCTGGAAACCCGTTTCAAATTTGCAAGCCTGCTTGAGAACAAACTACTCGTACGACGAAAAGCGATGGCCACCCGGATTGTGGTCGGCAGAGTTTACGCTTGGATTTGTATTTAATCAAAGCAATTAGTTCCGAATAGCTGCCACCCCAGGAAGTTCAACTCCTTCCATGTACTCCAATAATGCACCTCCTCCTGTACTCACATAAGACACCTCCTTGGCAATGCCAAATTGATTCACAGCAGCAACCGAATCGCCACCGCCAACTAATGAGAAACTTCCGTTTTTCGTTGCTTCCACAATGGCCATGGCAACCTGTCGGGTTCCATTTTCAAATGCCGCCATTTCAAAAACGCCCATTGGACCATTCCATAAAATGGTCTTGCATGCGGTTATAGTTTTCGAAAACGAATCGATTGTTTTAGGGCCAATATCCAAGCCCATCCATCCACTTGGAATAGCATCTACTGCTGTAATTTGGGTCGATGCATCTGCAGCAAAACGATCAGCAATAACAGCATCAATTGGCAAATGAATTTGAACACCCATCTCCTTTGCTTTTTTCAAAAGATCGAGAGCTAAAGATAGTTGTTCATCTTCCACCAACGAAGACCCAATCTCGCCTCCTTGGGCTTTAATAAAAGTAAAGGTCATTCCCCCACCGATGATTAAATGATTCACCTTGGGCAACACGTTTTCGATAATGGCAATTTTGCTGCTCACTTTTGCACCACCCATAATGGCCAAAACCGGATGCTCGGGATGTTGCATTACTCGATCAATTGCATCAATCTCGCCTTGCATCACATATCCAAACATTTTGTTTTCAGGGAAAAATTGAGCAATTACTGCTGTTGACGCATGCGCACGGTGCGCAGTTCCAAACGCATCGTTCATATACATATCGCCAAGTGCGGCTAATTTCTCTGCGAATTCAACATTCCCCGCTTCTTCTTCTTTGTAAAATCGTAAGTTTTCGAGTAATAAAACATCGCCGTTTTTCATTTCGCGGACTGCCGATTGGGCTATTTCACCAATGCAATCGCTGGCAAACGAAATCGATTTACCCAACAACTCTTCCAATTTCGAACATATATGTTTCAGAG
>JBIPLZ010000067.1:0-8852 GCA_044369395.1 Flavobacteriales bacterium
TGGCAGGCGGCCATTATCGGAAGCATTGAAATTCTTAGCAAAGTCTTTAATCTTTTGCGAACTATTCATTGAATCGGTTTGCTGCAGCATATCGCTCATCGAATAAACATCGAGAAGTCCTTGGGGGTCGTGGAATTTTTTCTGTAAAACCACCACAAAACTCAACATGCTCAGGTTGTCGTAATAACGTTTGTTAAGGTGAATGATGAATTCGTTCGGACTTCCTTGAACAGGTTCAATCGAACGTAAATTTTTAAAGTACGATTTCCCATCAGGGTTATTTACTAATGGACAAGTAATGACTTTGAATGTAAAAAGGATATCCTCGATATTCAATGGGGTACCATCGTCCCAATGAATTTCATTTCGAATTTTGCAGCGATACGAAAGACTGTCAGATTGAATTTCTGGATATTCGGCAAGGATATCGGGTTTGAGAATTTGCTCTTTCAAGTCAAGAAACATCAATCGTTTTTGAGTGCTTTGAAAGATGAATTTCTGATATGCATTGTTGTCGTTTGTTGGATGTAAGCCGCTTGGTTCGGCCAAAATATGAACGATAACGGTATTTTGAGAAAGGTCACGTTTTGGGGTGCAGGCAGCAATAAGGAAAAGAAGGATTCCTATAAAGCGAAAAGTATAAAACTGCATGGAAGCCCTCATGGTTATTCAAACTTAAAGCAATTCCTACGAACTCCCAAATGGAACATCAAACCAACAATTCGTTGCATTATTTATGCATCAATCGGGCTGTAAAGCATTTCGATCCATCCGATACCAATAGTTCGAATAAACCAGCTTGCAGTTGACTTAAATCGATATTGATTGAATTTTCAGTTAAATTATGATGCATGACGCAAGCTCCTTTTGCATCGAAAACTTGAATCAGTGCAGACTTCGTTTGGAACGGATTTAACACACTCACCAAATTATTTGCAGGATTGGGATAAATGGAGAGTTGATTTGTTTCAACTTCTTCGATGCCAACCATTTTAATAACGTTTATGATAGTTTGAATAGTGTCACTTCCGCAATCATTCTGGACAATTAACTCAATTGTATACGTATTATCGAAAGGGAAATTAAACAAGCAATCTGCAGTTGTGAACGTTGATCCGTAAATAGTCCAAGTGCTTTGTTCCGTGTTGCTTGAGGTATTTGTAAAAGCGACTTCGTAATTATTCAGTTGTTGATAGGTAAATGAAGCTGAGGGTGCGTTTCCGGGAATTACCAATACCGAATCATCTGAGAAAACAGCACAGCCGTTCAAATCCAATCCGCTTGCATGATACCACGTTGAATCATTTGGCGATGCATAGGTTTGAAGGTCATTCGGATTTGATAATCCATTTGCAGGTTGCCAAGTTACATTCGAAATATTCAATGCCTGAATTTCAACGGGAGTATTACACCACAAACCACCACCACTCACTTGGAAATTGCTCGTTGGAAAAACAGTCACTCGAACAGAATCCTGCGCCGAACAACCACCGCTAGCCAAAGCATTTACATAATACGTTTCACTTTGTGTAGGATTTACAATGGGAGCCTCCGGATTTAACGTGTTTATTGAAGAACTTGCTGTCCAGGAATAACTCGAGCCCCCCGAAACCGAAAGTTGTAAGGTCGATCCTGCGCAAATACTGGTATCATTGCTTATATCAATCTGAAGAAAATCGCCAACTGTTACCAAAACACTGTCGATCGAAGTGCAACCCTGTGTGTCGGTTAGTGTAACATAATAAAGTGTGGTGTCGCTAGGATTGACGATAGGATTGGGAATATTGAGGTTGCTCAAGCTTGGGTCGTCATTCCAAAGGAAGGTTCCATTTCCATTGGCATTGAGTGTTGCCGATTGTCCCTGACAGATGTATAATTCATTTCCAGCATCAACTGTTGGACTCGATTGAATGTTAACCTGCGTTTCGATTGTTTGTCGCAAAAGGCATGAACTCAGATAGAAATTGCTTGATGAATCAACATTAACAGAAAAAGTATCGGAAGTTTCTAAAGAAAATCCGCAAGGTGTTTCGGACCAATAGATTGGAAAATTGATGAAATCGTAAGCGTTTAAAGTTGCCAATCCTGCAGAACAAATGGTATCGGAACTTGCAATCATATTAACAAGAGGAAAGCGAATGACAATTTCTCCATTCCCCCCTTTTGTAGCACCGTTCGGGATAAATTCTGTTAATGCATTGGAATCGGTTGTGCCATTATTCCCGCCACTCACATCAGCTAATGCAACTGGATTTGTGGTTCCAATATAACCGCCGCCGCCGCCGCCGCCTGGCCCTTCGGTTTCATTGTCGAACAATGTCACATTTTGATTTCCACCTTTCCCACCTTTGGCTTCGATGGCCATATTGGAAATCGAACCCGATGCATCGATAATAATTGTACCGCCGGCTCCTGCTCCACCAGCCCCATCGGTTCCGCTTACTAAAATATTAGGTCCTTCCGCATCTTCTCCATTGGCTCCATTAGCCTGAATTTTTCCTGAACCCGAAATCGAACCAAATGCACGAATCACAATGATGCCGCCACCATTTCCTCCGTTCCCTCCATAGGTTTCATTCTGTTCTCCGCCGCCGCCGCCGCCGCCCATAAATATTAATCCAGTAGAATAGTCTAGAGGATGACCACCCAAACCACCATGATTGTTTCTGTAATCTCCGCCCCAACTGGCCAAACCTGGACCATTGTTTAGTGCATTTAGGTTGTTGCCTGAGAAGCAATAGCCGCCTCTTCCTCCTCCTGTTGAGATAGAATTAGCAAAGCCAGCATATTCTTTATTCCAAGCCTGTGACCAATTGGCTGTAGTCAAAGATGGATTTCCTTTGCCTGTCCAAAGTGACGGATTTCCAGCATTTGCACCGCCTCCTCCACCTGAATTATGGGAGTTTCCACCACCACCACCATTCGCGGCCGCCCCTCTGCAGAAGCGTCCGTTTAGGAAATCGTAATCGGCTTGAGAACCGGCTATTCCTTCTCCTTTTTCGGCACCTTCACTCTCAGTAGTTGAACGGTATTGCAAGCCCCCAAAAACAGAAGCACTTGTCCCTGTGCTGCCTCCTCGAAATCCTAATCCACTTACATCAACACTCGCATTGGATTGAATCAATAAATTACCGTTCGTTTCAATGATAACAATTCCTCCTGTAGTTCCATTCCATTGTGGACTTGTGATTCGTGAATTACTCTGAATTGTGAGGTTTGAATAACGAGGAACGCGAACTATCTGAGTTTTACCTGAAGCGGAATAACTATGTTCGAGTCCACAAGAAAAACCAATGGTATTGCCAGCTAAATCGACCGAATTCACTTCCAT
The DNA here is from genome assembly GCA_044369395.1 of Flavobacteriales bacterium. Classification (GTDB taxonomy): domain Bacteria; phylum Bacteroidota; class Bacteroidia; order M30B66; family M30B66; genus CALQRR01. The sequence continues at coordinate 3,332 of JBIPLZ010000067.1, forward strand.
CCATTCAAAATTGCCAGCACCATTGTAATTTACAATGTCACCGTAAGTGGAATCGTCGGGAGTGTTAATGCTAGCTCCTTGAATTTGGATTATGAAAAGCAAATCGCCTGCTTCGAGAGTTCCTGAAAATCGATTGTTTTGGTTGAGACCAGCGTTCGAAACTTCAATGAATGTTTGTCCTGCTTGGGCATCCGCAACCACCGAAGTGTATTCATTTACAATATAATTTGGACCTGGACTGCTTTGACTTAGACTTAAATTTCCTTGTTTACCGCGTTGTGCATGAACATGAATGCATGTTAATAAGAGGAATGTAAAACTGATGCTTAATCGAAAATGCATAAGGTGTTAAATAATCGAGGCAATTTACAGAAAAGCCAACTGATTCTCAGAAAATTCAATCGATAATTTACTATTGTCTATTTATTGAACAATATTTAAAATTATGAATCATCTTTCTTGTAAAATTCAATGGTTTGGGGTTTCAATCTGCTGGCTTTTCGATTTGAAAAGTGATCTTCCTTGCAGAGCTTGTATTAAATTGAAAACTGCAAGTAGTCCATACAAAATTGAAACTGCAATAGTGACTTTGGTGTTTTTTAAAAGATAGTAGGATACAATTGGCAAAACTTGCAAAGCGTGCATTCCAATGAAATGCGAAATTCGAGGATCACCAAATTTTGTGCTCCAGTTTAAAATCGGAATTCCAGCACCGCCATCAGGTCCTCCAATGGTATGCGTAAGTCTCGAACCCATGACAAATCCTTCGAAGGAAAATATCACAAAAATCACAATGCCTAAGCGAATGGCCCACACATAATAAATCGGTAATTCGGGGAATTCATTTGTGAAGAACAACAAACCCACATAGGCAGTATATAGTGTAACCAACGATGCTGCCAATGCCATCATTGAATATAGAGCTGCATAGACAGGAGTGCTCATATTGTAATGCGATAGTTGCCCTTTGCCTGCTTGAATGGCGATGTAGATTATTTCAAATCCTAATAAAATAATTACAGTCCAATTAAATAAATTGATATTAAATGAGGGTAAATACGAACAATACCAAGCCATTGCCCATGCGAATAAAAAGGTCGAAAAGGCAAATTTGAATGGCTTGTACCAGGCATTTACATTGTAAACCTGTGTGTTCGTAATTTTTGTTAATGCTAAAAAAATAACGCAAACACCAAACAAACAATGCCATAATAAAACAAGGTCTCGTTTCTCGTTTTTACTGTTTGAATAAAGTCTATCATTTCATTAAATTTTTCTTGAAATTAATTTAGTTCTTAAATTTCTCAAATGTTTTTCCATTAAACGTATAAACACCTTCTCCCTCCATTCCAAACCAAAGCAGTTATTTATCATTGGAGTTTTCCTTTGTTTTTCTTGAAATAATATCGCTTTTTCAATGAAAAAAATGGTTTTTTTATTCCAACTCTTTCAAAATACGCCAGCTTTTGGGCAATGCATTGTTGATTCTGTTAGGAAGCACATTTCCCCATCCCAAACCTAGGCCTTGGAAATTCATTCGATGCCAACCTTTACAGTCAGTTCTTCCGCGAAGTGCTTCCTTTTTTAAATAGTACAAAGCTTCATCTCGTTCTAATTCTATTTGAGGAATATCTTTTCGTAATAGAGAACTCAATGCCATTTCATGCGATGGAATAAAATCTTTTCCCTTCATTTCGCCTGCAAGAATGCCACATTTAAGAATATGCAAATGTTTAAGCAATGGCGGAATCGCTTCGTGCAAGGCAATTGGTAAGATACCTGCTCCGAGATGTGTTTCTGAATAAACAAAAGCCTCGGGTTTCGCTATCCATTGAGCAACTTGAGCCGGAATGGGTACTGCTCGAAATGCTGGTTTGTAATAGGGTATTTCAGTTTCAGCAGTCTTTCGAATGGCAGATAAATAAAATCCTTCCCCATCAATTTGTCCGGGATAAAAGCGATAGCCCATCGGGGTTTTTACAATGCCCGAAAGTGATTCTAACGAGGGTATGGAAACAATTTCCCCCTGCCATTCATCACGAATAAAGCTGCTTATGTTTTCATCTTCGGCTTCTGAATAGCTGCAGGTAGAGTAGAGGAGAAGTCCACCTTCTTTCATAGCGGGCCAGACATCTGCTAAGATTCGTTCTTGCCTTGCTGCGCAGTGCAAAACGGCATCTTCCGACCAATGATCTATTGCTGAATGATCTTTTCGGAACATGCCCGAGCCACTGCAAGGAGCATCTACAACGATGACATCGAAAAACCCCTCGAGTTTTCCAAATTGACGCGGATCGTTATTGCTTACAACTGTATTCGCGCTTCCCCAACGGTTGAGGTTTTCTGTTAAAATTCCTGCGCGACTACGAATGACTTCATTGGCAACCAATAAACCCTCGCCAGCAAGCCATGAAGCAATGAGTGTGCTTTTGCCACCTGGTGCTGCACATAAATCCAAAACTCGTAGGTCTTTCTTTTCTGGAACAAGGTCATTAAGCGCGGACCAGATACTCATAGAGCTAGCTTCTTGCACATAATATGCACCCGCATGAAAAAGTGGGTCGAGAGTGAAATCGGGACGTGTCTCTAAATACCGACCATGTTCACACCATGCAACTTGCTTAGTATCTTGAAAAATAGAACTTGCCTTTTCGGGATTTAGTCGAACCGACGTTGGAGCAGGAATTTGGTGTGCAAGAACAAATCGTGGTTCATCCAATCCCGGCAAATGTTGTATGTGATGAAGAAAATTGGGAGGGAGTTGAAACGACATGATGTAAAACTAAAAAAGCACCCCGAATGAGGTGCTTTTGAGAAAGAAATTTATCGGATTATTTTACCGCATCGCAGATAGCTTTGAAAGCTTCTGGATTGTTCATTGCCAAATCTGCAAGAACTTTACGGTTAATCTGGATGTTTTTCGCGTGGATTTTACCCATGAATTCGCTGTACGACATTCCGTGTTGACGAACTCCTGCATTGATACGCTGAATCCATAAACCACGGAAATTCCGTTTTTTGGTTTTACGATCGCGGTATGCATAGGTAAGACCTTTCTCAAGAATATTCTTCGCTATTGTGAAGACGTTCTTGCGGGCACCCCAATAGCCCTTGGTCTGGTTGAGGATTTTCTTTCTCCTGGCGCGTGAGGCAACGTGGTTGACTGAACGTGGCATGGTTTAGATGGTGTTGTGATGAACAGCGTTATTCGGTTAGAATATACTTAATACTGGGCATCTGGTTAATAAAAAATTGATTGTTACTTTCCAATTACAAGCATACGTTTAACGAGACCTTCATCAGCCTTACAAACCAAGCCAGAATGACCTAAACGGCGCTTCTGATCTTTGGATTTTTTGGTGAGAATGTGCCGCATAAACGCGTGTTTGCGCTTGATTTTTCCTGTTGCCGTAAGCTTAAAACGCTTTTTGGCACTGGAATTTGTTTTCATTTTCGGCATTGTGATAGATATTAGAGATTACTTATTTTTTCTTTTTTGGTGATATATAAACGATCATTCGCTTTCCTTCTAATTCAGGCATGCTTTCCGCTTTTCCGAATTCTTCAAGTTCCGCAGCAAACTTCAATAAAAGAATTTCTCCTTTTTCTTTGAAGAGGATCGAACGTCCTTTGAAGAATACAAAAGCTTTTACTTTTGACCCTTCTTGAAGGAATTTACGTGCATGATTCAATTTGAAATTGAAATCGTGCTCATCGGTATTTGGTCCGAAACGAACTTCCTTCACCACAATTTTCGTGGCTTTGGCTTTCATTTCTTTTTGCTTCTTCTTTTGTTCGTAAAGGAATTTCTTGTAATCGATAACTCTACAAACTGGAGGGTCGGCATTGGGAACAATCTCCACAAGATCCATTTCAAGATCACGCGCAATGCGCAAAGCTTCTTCAAATGTGTGAACAGCAGGCTCAATGTCATCTCCAACAAGACGAACATTGGTTAAACCAACAATGCGATTGTTGATTCGGTGTGCTTCTTCTTTCTTTTGCGGTCCCCGGTTAAACGGCCGTGGAGAGCGCGGTGGCATTGCTATAGCTTGGGTCCTCCCTTCAATTGTTTGTATAAGTTGTCTGCTTCTCGACTTCCGTGTTTACTAAACTAGCAAATGCTTCTAAACTCATCGAGCCTAAATCGCCTTCGCCATGCCTACGAACAGAAACGGAATTAGTTTCCTCTTCCTTTTCACCAACAACAAGCATGAAGGGAGTTTTCATAATTTCAGCATCCCTAATCTTCTTGCCGGCTCGTTCATCACGGTCGTCAATTGCGGCGCGAATATCGTAATTTTTAAGCAGTTGTAAAACTTTTTTTCCGTACTCGTTGTACTTTTCTGAAATTGGTAGTATTACCGCTTGTTCTGGAGTGAGCCAAAGTGGAAATTTTCCTGCGCAATGTTCAATTAGTACCGCAACAAAACGTTCTAAAGAGCCAAAAGGAGCTCGGTGTATCATTACGGGACGATGTTTTGCGTTATCGGCACCCATATATTCCAATTGAAAACGTTCTGGTAGATTGTAATCAACTTGAATAGTTCCCAATTGCCACTTACGACCAATGGCATCTTTCACCATGAAATCGAGTTTGGGTCCGTAGAACGCCGCTTCACCTAATTCAACCACTGTTTTCAATCCTTTTTCGGCAGCAGCCTCAATGATAGCGGTTTCCGCACGTTCCCAATTTTCATCGCTTCCAATGTATTTGGTTTTGTTTTCCGGATCGCGCAATGAAATTTGAGCCGTAAAATCTTTGAAATCGAGTGCGTTGAAAATCATGAACACCAAATCAATCACTTTCAAAAACTCTTCTTTCACCTGATCGGGACGACAAAAAATATGTGCGTCGTCTTGCGTAAAGCCACGAACACGCGTCAATCCATGAAGTTCGCCACTTTGTTCGTAACGGTAAACGGTTCCAAACTCCGCTAAACGAATTGGAAGGTCTTTGTATGAGTGTGGTTTGTTTTTATAAATCTCGCAATGGTGCGGACAATTCATCGGCTTGAGGAAAAATTCTTCTCCTTCGGCAGGTGTTTTAATAGGTTGAAAGGAATCGGCTCCGTACTTTTCGTAGTGACCCGATGTTACATATAAATCTTTGTGCGCTATGTGCGGAGTTGTTACTTGAACGTATCCAGTTGCTGCTTGAGCGCGTTTTAAGAAATCAACTAAACGTTCACGAAGTGCAGTTCCTTTTGGCAACCACATTGGAAGTCCTTGTCCCACTTTTTCGGAAAACATAAAAAGCTCTAATTCTTTTCCAAGTTTTCGGTGGTCGCGTTTGCGAGCTTCTTCAAGCAACACCAAGTATTCATCTAAATCGGCTGATTTGGTGAATGTGATACCATATATACGTGTAAGCTGCTTGTTCTTCTCGTCGCCCTTCCAATACGCACCGGCAACATTCATCAGTTTTACGGCTTTAATAAAACCTGTATCTGGAATATGCGGTCCGCGGCATAAATCGGTGAAATTACCTTGTTCGTAAAATGTAATGGTACCATCCTCC
>JBIPLZ010000068.1:0-8810 GCA_044369395.1 Flavobacteriales bacterium
ACCACAGATTTCAATGCTGATCCTTGTGATTTGGAAGACAATCCCAATTTCGTAAATGCCGGTCCCAACGAAGGGCATTTGGACATGTTCGGAAGACTTATGGCCAATCCTGATTTCAAACAGCGTTTTGTCAACCGTTACTCAGAACTCACCAATACCTATCTGTCATGTGATTACGCATTAACTCATTTAGACAGTATCGTAAATCACATTGCGCCTGAAATGCCCATGCAAATTGCTCGTTGGGGAGGCTCAGTTAATGAATGGGAGGGAAATGTAGACTACATCAGAGGGCAAATCACAGGGCGTTGTCAATTTCTTGAAGAATCGGGCATTGAAGATTGCTATGATGTAAACGGACCATGGGATTTGGCTTTCAATGTTTCACCGGCAGGCGCAGGCACTATTCGCTTTAATGAGTTAACCATACCAACCTATCCATGGATCGGCTCTTATTTTGGTGGCGTTGAAGGAGATTTGAATGCCACACCAGCAACTTCTGCTTATGAGTTTTGGTATTGGGAAGTTTTCTATTCTGACCTCAACTCCGATAGCACTGTTGCTCTGAATAGTTTCATGATTGAAGCAGCCGACAGCATCGTTGCACATTTCAGATTGATTGAAACCCATCAATTAACATTCATTATTGAGCCTGCTGGTTCGGGCGCTGTTTCTATCAATGGCATTGGCCCGGCTTCTTATCCTTTTACCTCAACTTATAACGAGGATTTTCCAATTAGTCTTTCTGCAACTCCCTCTGTGAACTATGAGTTTGTTTGGTATGAGTCAAATTATCATAACTTTTCGCCCGATTCAATTTCGATTAATACTTTATTTTTAACGGATACTACCGATACGATTATCGTTCATTTTAAACCCATTCAAACTTGGTTTTTAACTGTATTGGTTGACCCTCCAGCTTCTGGACTTGTGAATATTGATGGAACATGGATTCAAACCTACCCTGAGTCAATCGAGTATTTTCCAAATACGAATGTTACATCCGATGTTTTTCCAAATGAAGCTTATCTCTTCAGTCATTGGTCGCTCAATGAACTTTCGTTAGCGTTCGATTCTACCAATACACTGAACGGATGTATTGTTGACACTAGCGATACACTTACTGCTCATTTTCTTTTGAAAGAGGTCATTCCTCAGACTATGTATGTTCCCTCATCGTTCACTCCCAATGGCGATTTGCTGAACGATGTTTTTCAATGTTCGCATACCGAAACCGTGCTTAGGGGGAATGTCTTGATTTTTGATAGTTGGGGCCAAGAAATTTACCAATCAGACGACATCGACTTTCAATGGGATGGAACATACCAGGGAACTGATTTACCAGATGGTGTTTATTTTTATGTTCTTAATTATTATCTGAAAAAAGATTATTTCAAAACTGCCAAAGGCATTATTACACTTTACCGATGAATTTAAACTACCGAATTTCTGCCTTCTTCCTTCTGCTTTCCTTATTTTTAGTAGGAACACAAGCACAAGCTCAGTTATTATTGAACGAAATTGTTGTTAATCCTCCGGGTGGCGACGAGCCATTTGAATTTATTGAATTGAAAGGCAATCCTGGAAATACGATAAATAATATTTATGTGTGCGTTTTTGAAGGAGATTCTGCATCAGCGGGTAACTGCGATTTGGTCATCCCTCTAAGTAATATTACACTCGGTTCGAATGGACTCCTTCTCATTGCAACCTCTTTAGGTTTTCCAAATATTCCTGCTGCTACAACTTTTATTGATACATTGAATTTTGGAATTCCGGGAGGCGTCCTTGAAAATGGGAATACCAGTTTTGCTGTCATTTTCAGTCCAACACCCATTGTTTACAATGCCGATTACGATACTAATAACGATGGCACTCTTGACCTTCCTTCTGGAGCAATATTACAAGATGCAGTTGGTTGGACCAACGGCGATTTAACCGCTTTGATTTATGGTGGAGTTGTTCTAACACAATCGGCGGGAACACCCGATGCAGCAGTAAGATTTTTTGAGAACACCACTCCCTTTTCGAAACCTGCATGGTACAATGGAGATTTAATTGGAAGTACCAATTTTGATCCTTTAGAAATTAGTTCCAATTTTCCAATCGGTGGTTCAATGACACCTGGCGATTTTAACACACCCAATTCGGTTGGAATAGAACAAGCAATTGAATCTAATCTTGGCATTTATCCGAATCCATGTTCAAATCATTTCAAAATTAGCGGACTTCAAAACGAAGTATCCTATAAAGTATGCGATCTAGCAGGAAGAACTTTTATTCAAGGCTTGACTTCCGATGGAATTGTTGAAGTACCTAATTATGTTGGGAGTGGCACTTACTTCGTAACAATAGTATTAAAAGAAAAGGCGATTGTAAAGAAATTGATGATTAGACCTTAGTGCCTATCACCAAAAATTGCACTTCCCACACGAACCAGTGTGCTTCCTTCTTCGATGCCAATTTGAAAATCTCCACTCATTCCCATCGATAATTGGTTGAATGAATCGAATTCATGCATAGAAGTTGACTTGATTTTATCAAAAAGGGTCTTTAAATTTTTAAATTCAGAACGAATTTGATGTGTATTGTCAGTAAATGTTGCCATTCCCATTAATCCGCGAATACGAACATGATTCAATTCCTTCCAACTTGTTGAATTTAAGAAAATCGCTGCTTCTTGTTCAGAAAATCCAAACTTGGAATCTTCTTGGGCAATATGAATCTGAATTAAGCAATCAATTATTCGATTGTTTTTAGCTCCTTCTTTATCAATAATCCGAAGCAATTGTTCACTATCTACAGCGTGAATCATGGCTACGAATGGTGCAATGTATTTTACTTTGTTAGACTGGAGATGCCCAATGAGATGCCATTCAATATCTTTCGGAAGAGCACGAAATTTGTCTTCCATTTCTTGAACTTTGTTTTCACCAAAAACTCGTTGGCCAACATTATAAGCTTCCTCGATATCGGAAATTGGTTTGGTTTTAGAAACCGCAACAAGCTGAACCCCTTGAGGAATCTGCTGATTTATTTCAATAATATTTTCTGATATTCTTCCCATTTTAACGTTGTCCGATGTCGTAAATAACAAGTCCATTCAATAACTTAGGTTCGAACCAGGTTGTTTTGGGAGGCATTATTTTCCCTTGGTCTGAACACGAAAAAAACTGCTCCATACTAACGGGAAATAATCCAAAAGCAGCAGCAAATTTCCCACTATCTACAAGTCGTTTTAGTTCATCCGAACCTTGCAGACCACTTAAAAATCCAATCCGATCATCGTTACGCAAATCTTGAATTTTGAACAAGGGAGCAAGAATATGCTGAGTGAGAATGTTTGCATCCAACTTATCTTCTGGACGGACATTTTGCAAGTCATGTTTTAATTTCAAACTATACCAATTTCCAGCTAAATACATGGAAATTTCATGAATCATTTGCGGCTTGTAGTTGGTTTGATTGATCAGCGCAATTTCAAAATCGGCCAACAACATTTCAAGAATATCAGCTAGGGATAAGTTACCGATATCTTTCACAAGCCGATTGAATTCGAACAACTGAAGATTATGATCCGGGAAAAATATCCCCATAAAACGGCTCCAATCTGCATCACCAGAAAAATCATTGGTTTCTTTGGCCAATTCTTGAGCAAGTAAAACGGAAGATGCCGAACGATGATGACCATCAGCAACATATACTCGTTCAATTTTTTCGAAAGAAATACGAATCAATTCTATATGACTAGGATTTGAAATTTCCCAAAGAAGATGCTCTTTGGAATCGAATTGAAAAGAGGCGTATGCTGGTTCGCGCGTTAGCATATTTACAAGCTCATCTATTTCTGCTCGATGAGGATAGGTAAACATTACTGGTTCCGCATTTATCCCAACAACTCGCAAATAATCCTTGAGCTTTTCTTCCTTTGGAGCAAGCGTTTGTTCGTGAATTTTAATAACACCATTATGATAATCATCACTCGAAATGGTTGCAATAATGCCCGTATAGGTGAAATCCGACTTGACTTGTCGGTAGATGTAATACTGCTTACTGCTAGCCTGAGTTAATATATGACTTTCAAGAAACTGTTCGAACTTCTGTCTGCTTTTCCTCTGCGCTTCAGGATTATCGGGCTTCGTACTTTTCCCATTTGTCAATTCTGGCTTAATGATATTTAAAAATGAAGCTGGATTGTGTTTAACGATTTCCTCGACTTCTGATTTTGAATATTTATCATAAGGCTTTGAAATAACACGTTCGGTAAAATCGGGTGAAGGGAGAATTCCTTTAAAAGGAAAAAGCTTAGCCATCAGTTAGAGTTCGAGAAAAATTGAATGATATTATCTGCCATCTCCTTTCCAATTCGTTCTTGAGCTTCTTGTGTTGCAGCACCAATATGCGGTGTAACAGATATTCCGGTGTGTTTCAACAAATCGGCGCTGGGCTTGGGTTCGTTTTCGAAAACATCCAATCCTGCAAAAGCAACATGACCATTATTTAGGAATTCCAACAATTGATCTTCGTCAATCACACCACCGCGCGCTGCATTTACTAATCCAACACCTTTTTTCATTTGCAACAACTCTTCCTTTCCAATGACAGCTTTCCCGTTTATCTTTCCTGGAACATGGATACTGAGAAAGTCGCTTTTTTGTAAGACTTCATCCATCGAAGATGTTTGAATAACAATTGGAATATTCTGACCGGTTTGAGCAATGTGAAGTTGAATTGTCACTTCAGGAATGAAAGGATCGAAAGCAACAACATGCATTCCTAGTCCAAGGGCCATACGAGCAACCGCCTGCCCTATTCTACCAAAGCCAATAATCCCAATGGTTTTCCCATTTAATTCGGTGCCAGCTCCATACTTTTTCTTCAGATTCGCAAAGTCGGTGTCCCCTTGAAGGCGCATCAAATAATTGGAATCTTGTAAAAAACGAACACCAGAAAACAAATGTGCAAATACCAATTCTGCAACCGATTGCGAAGATGATGCTGGAGTATTAACAACCTGCATTCCCTTTTCACGGGCATAGGCAACATCAATATTATCCATTCCTACTCCTGCTCTACCAATAAGTTTGAGGTTGGGGCAATTGTCAATAATATCTTGACGAACAAGTGTGGCACTTCGTACCAAGAGCACATCAAAATTCCCTGAGTTTAAAGTTTCTGCCAATTGCTCTTGAGATACTTTATTTGTTTCGACAAAGAATCCAGCTTCTTCGAGAAGTGCTTTTCCTAATTTATCAATGCCATCGTTGGCTAAAATTCTCTTGTAAGCCATTTCTTAGCCGTTATTTTGTTCAAATGATTTCATTACATCTACCAAAACCTGAACAGTTTCTAGGTCCATTGCATTGTACATGGATGCCCTAAAACCACCCACCGAACGGTGTCCATCTAAGCCACTAATATTGGCTTGTTTCAATAATGATTTAAATGCTGCTTCTTTTTCGGGCGATGTTAAAATGAAATTCGCATTCATCCATGAGCGGTCTTCTATATCGACTGTTCCCACAAATTGTGAATTACGATCTAACTCCGAATAAAACAAATTGGCTTTCGCACGATTCCGATTTTCGGCCCATTCAACCCCTCCATTTTTATCTAGCCAATCGAGTGTTAACATCGAAACATACACAGCAAAAACTGGAGGAGTATTGAACATCGATTCACCTTCAACGTGAATGGCATAGTTGAGCATGGAAGGCAACGTACGTTTTATCTTTTGAAGCAACTCTTTTTTAAGAATTACCATGGTTGCTCCTGCAGGTCCCATATTTTTTTGAACACCCGCATAAATTAAATCGAATTTTGTAGCGTCAAAACGGTGTGAAAAAATATCCGATGACATATCGCAAAACAAAGGCACTGGGCTTCCCGGAAAAGTTCGCATTTGCGTTCCGTAAATTGTATTGTTTGATGTGATATGGAAATAATCAGCATCTGTTGGAATGCTATATCCTTTTGGTATGTATGAGAAATTTCGATCTTCGGAAGATGCTACAACTTCTGTATTGCCATATAATTTGGCCTCTTTGATTGCCTTTGTAGCCCAAACGCCAGTATTTAAGTAAGCTGCTTTGGTATTAAGGAAATTAGCAGGTACCATGGAAAACTGCATGCTTGCTCCACCTTGAAGGAAAATAACCGAATAATCATCTCCAATGTGCAATAGACTTTTAACCAAACTAACTGCACGATCAAAAACAGCAATAACATCTTTGCCCCGATGAGAGACTTCGAGCAATGACAATCCGGAATTATTAAAATCCAAACATGCTGCTGATGCTTGTTGAAGAACTTCCTTTGGAAGAATGCCAGGACCGGCACTGAAATTATGCATTTTCATTTTTGGTAATATTTGGCATCAAAGTTAGAAAAACACACCATTTAGCAACCCTATCCAAAAACGAAAACGCCCCTGATTTTCAGAGGCGTTTAAATTTCAAAAAGAATACAAATTCATTTTGATTGCATTTCAGCAATTTCATGTCCTTGGGAGTCAAAATTACTTGCTTTAACAATCTTTTTAGAATCGTAAGTAATCTTATAACGAAGAGCTCCGAGTTCATCGAAAATTTTCCATTCGCCTATTTTCTCACCTTCTTTATAGAAAGCTTCCGCGGTTTTAAAACCAGCTTCATTAAACGTAAGCCATGTTCCATCTAATTTTCCATCCAAGAAACTCCCTGTTTCCATGAGCTTTCCGGATTGATAATAGTTTTTAAATGAATACGTTTGGGTAGATGTATACTCATAACGGCTCTTGATATTTCCGTTATCAAAAAACATCGACAACTCCCTGTTTTGTCCGTTAGCAGAAATTGAAATCATCACTAACATGATTAATTGTACAATTTTCATCTTTTATAAATTTTAGGGGTTATGTTTAAATCAACAAACAAATATACATTTTATTCACATTTAGATAACATTAATTTAACATTGATTATTGCACGATGCGCTTATTTTATTTTATATTATTGATTTACAATTTTTTATGAAATTGATGCGCTTTGAAAAATTCTGTAAATTTTCTTCAATGTTAAATTTATGTTACGCCCACACAATTCGGTAAGAATATAATGCCATGAAAAGCATTGTATTAATTTTGCAGAGTTTTTCTAGGAGATCGTTTATACTAAATATATGTTATCAATTTAAATATCAACAACATATACTATTTTCTAAGAATTCAACGATCAATTTTTTCATTAATAAAATGGGCGACACCGGTCATCATTCTCAAATTAATAAAATCAGTCTTGCTGGTTTAGTCATTACACTTGGTATTATCTATGGCGATATAGGTACTTCGCCTTTATATGTAATGAAGGCAATTGTTCATACACGATCTATTAGCCGCGATTTAATTTTAGGCGGGGTTTCTTGTATTATTTGGACACTAACACTTCAAACTACCATTAAATATATATTATTAACCTTACGAGCTGATAACAAAGGCGAGGGTGGTATTTTTGCCTTATTTGCATTGGTTAAAAGAACAAAGGTTAAGTGGTTACTTTTCCCAGCAATCATTGGAGGTGCAGCACTATTAGGAGACGGAATCATTACACCAGCAATTTCGGTTTCATCGGCAATTGAAGGCTTAAAAGAAAAATATCCGTTCATCAATACGTTGCCTATTATCATTGGAATTTTATTTTTTTTATTTGCCATTCAACAGTTCGGCACAAAATCTATCGGGAAGTTTTTTGGCCCCGTTATGCTTTGTTGGTTTGTGATGCTATCGGTATTAGGCCTATCTCAAATCTTTCAAAACTTATCAGTTCTTGAAGCGTTAAATCCTCATTATGCCTATAAACTTTTAGTTCATTACCCCGAAGGCTTTTGGATTCTAGGTGCGGTTTTTTTATGTACAACTGGTGCAGAAGCTTTGTATTCAGACCTTGGACATTGCGGGAAAAAGAACATTCGGGTTACATGGATCTTTGTAAAAATGGCACTTCTCCTTAATTATTTAGGTCAAGCGGCTTGGCTCCTTAAATTTGAGGGTGATACTCTTCATGGTAGAAATCCATTTTATGAAATCATGCCTGAATGGTTTTTCATCACAGGATTTATAATTTCAACCATCGCCACCATCGTAGCTAGTCAGGCATTAATCTCGGGATCTTTCACTTTAATAAATGAAGCCATTCGATTGAATCTTTGGCCAAAAGTGCGAATTAACTATCCAACAGATTTAAAAGGACAATTGTATATCCCTTCTATCAACTGGCTTCTGTTTTTGGGTTGCGCGGGAATCGTTTTGTATTTCGAAGAGTCGAGTAAAATGGAGGCGGCTTATGGTATGACAATCATAATTGGAATGCTCATGACTTCCACATTATTGGTTTATTACATGGGAATGAAACGGTATAGTAAAATATATATTAATATTTTCATTGCCGTTTACCTCTGTGTAGAATTGGCATTTTTAGTAACAAACGTCAAGAAAATTCCGGAAGGTGGATGGATTTCCTTGGTAATTGCAATAATCATTGCGCTCATTATGTGGGCTTGGTACGATGCCCGTAAAATCCGTAATAGCTATGTGGAATTTGTGCACCTCAACGATTACCTTGATTTATTGTGCGAATTAAAACAAGATCTTAGCGTACCCAAATATGCAACACACCTTGTGTTTCTAACCAGTGCGAATTACGAAAATCAGGTAGAATCCAAAATCATTTATTCCATTCTGCAGAAACAACCCAAACGAGCCGACATTTATTGGTTTCTGCATGTGGATGTTGTGGATGAACCTTACCGCATGGATTACAGGGTTAATGAAATAA
>JBIPLZ010000069.1:0-8767 GCA_044369395.1 Flavobacteriales bacterium
AATAGCGTCTTGATCCTAATCCGAAAGAAGAGCTGATTATAATTTCTTTAACCGGAGTGAATAAAAAACCTCCTTGAAGTATAAAGGAAAAGTAACCAGTATTCTCTGTTGAATTGACATAATACATTGAAAATTCATCATAAACAGTACTACTAATTCGAGCAACACCAGTTCGCAAAACAGGGCCTAAAAACAAACGCGCTTGTCCTTGTCCTGTTGGATAATAGTTTACATCAACTCCCGTATAAAAAATATTGTAACCATTGAAGCTGAAATTATTGTTATTGTCTCCATACAGACTGAAGCTTAAAGGAACACGAAGTCCCAATTTCTTTTGTTCTCCCAAAAATCTCTCGTATGAGAACGTTACATTTTGAAAAAGAATATCTGGAATATTGATGCTAATAATGTTATTTCCAAAAACAGATTCCGTTTTTTTAGCATTGTATGAGAACGGAACACCAGCATTTGGATTTGCTTCAAAAACATCTACCGATCCACTTTCATAGTTTATCTTTTCTACATCTTCAATATCAATATAGTAATTGGGGCCACTGATATTAGAGAACTTCTTATAGACAATTTCTTTAGATTTAACTTCTTGGACTTTCGCTTGAATGTTGCCACCCTTAATGAGCACGATAACATCTTGTGCATTCGCATTAATCATTAAAAAAACAGAAAGGGTTAGAAAAAGATGCTTCATCATATGAATGTATATCAAAATCTAAAATACAAAAAGATATCAGATTCAAACAAAAAACCCGCATTAAGCGGGTTTTTTGTTTGAATAAAAAAATATTAATTAGTTCTTAATGACTTTGGTGTAATATACATCAGAATCAATTTGCAATTGAACAGTGTATATACCTTTTGCAAATGGAGTCATATCGATGTTAAAGTTTTGTGTGCCTGGAAGAACTTGAGCGGAATAAGGCGCTAATACCGGCTGACCTAAAACATTCAATAATTGCATTTGAACTTTTGCTTGTTTATTGGTAGTAAACTCAAGTTTTGTAAAGCCATTTGAAGGATTAGGGTAAACACTCAATCCAATGTAATCAGCAACATTTTCGAAACCTAAACCGCTTCCAATGTTTAAGTCATCGATGTACACATTATTACTTCCATTAGGACCAGCAACAAATTCGAAGCGGAAACGCACATTCGTTTGAGAAGAAATACTCGAAAGACCTAAAGCATACGTTTGCCATTGGTTTGGATTATTGGGAACAAACTCTGAAGTGTAGAGACCTGCAGTCACCAATTCGGCTCCAGAAAGCGTTTTACGCAATACCCAAGTTTGCCCACAATTAACAGATGTGTATATTTTCAATGCATCATCGGCTGTACCACCAGCTTCTGCTCCAGAAAGTCTAAATGTCATTGATGGATTCACTACACTGCTTATGTTGTATGAAGGAGAAATCAAATCATCCGATTCTGAAGGTGTATTGAAAAGGTTGCGAATTTTAACACAACTTCCCCAATTTCCATAACCTGTATTTGGACTAAATTCCCATTTAACTGTCTCTTCTGAAACAAATTCATCATTGTTGTATATAATCCATCGGCTAAAATCTTCTTGAGTATCTAATTTATCCCAGAATGGTCCATTCGCAAATTCAGCAGTTGAACCACTGATTGTGATATGATCATTTCTATCGATTGCATTAGTCCCTTGCTCATTAGAAGCGGTCAACTTCACATTGAAAACTCCTGGATTAGCATAGGTTACCGTTTGAGTTGCGGTACTTGATGTTGAAGGAGAACCACCTTCGAAATCCCAAGCACGTGTATATGTTTGCGCATTGTATGATGCATCGGTGAAAGCTACAGAAGCATCAGCACAAGCCATTCTTCTGTTTTCACAGAAATTAGCAATTGGAGAACAGATTATTGGATTGTTTACATCCTCATCTCTTGTACCTGTAGCCTCTAAGTTGGCGTCCGAAATTAAATAGCTTCTAAATGATGCTAGGGTTGCATTAATTATATCAAGTTGACCTGTTTTATATGAAGTCGAATCCAATTCATATCTCCCTTTTGTAAACATACTCATACATTGATCATCAGAATAATCCATGTAATTATTGAACATTTCACCTGAAGTATCCAATGAATCCCTGCCACATGAAGTTAAGTTGTAAGGATAATCATTCCAGCAAATCCCATAATTTGGACCAAAAGCAATAGGCGTAGTATCAACACCGTCGCTACCACAATCAGCATCACCCCAAATGTGACGGAGTCCAAGCCAGTGACCAATTTCGTGAGTAATGGTACGACCTAGACGAGGACCGAAACCGCCATTCAAAGCAGTACCAATACTCCCTGTACAATCATGACGAATCACTACACCATCAGTTGATAGTAAACCACCCATTGGAAATTGAGCATAACCTAAAACTTCTCCAGAAGTACCAGAAATAGATCCAATGGATTTAACAACCCAAACGTTTAAGTATTTATATGAATTCCAATGAGAAACGGATTTAACACCATTATCATTGGACGCTTCATTGGTTTTAGGAGAATAAACACGCACAATACCGTCTGTACAATTCCCTAAATCGTCTTTCGTAGCTAAACGAAATTCAATTTGACAATCTGCAGCAAGTGGAACAAAAGCAGCAGGTGTTTGAGAAAAATTCGGGTTAGTCAAAGAGAAATCTTCATTCATTACACGAATTTGATCTAGAATTTGAGCTCTTGAAATATTTTCAGGACCACATTCATGAATAACGTGAAATACAACTGGAATAATGCGCTTATTCCCAGACTTTTGAGCCGAAGGATTATTTAACAAATATTCCTGAACACTCTTTTCATATTTAGCGCGTTCGGATCTAAGCTCAGGATGTTTTTGCATTTCCTGTTCTGTAACTTCTACAGTAGAGCATTTATTCGGATTGTGATTAGATTGAGCGCTCACATTTTTTGTAAAAATGGATACACTTAAAGCTATGAAAATCAGAGTAATTCTTTTCATTTGTTGATATTCTTGATTATTATCTTGTTTAAAAAACGTACAAGGTTAAGGAAATAATCGTCAGATTGCTTCTACACAATAAGATTTTTTTTCCAATTCTTAATTTGATTTCAAATGTAAACGATAGTTTGGAGAAAATCAAAAACAAAAAAAGGTAAGTCTCGGCAAAATATCATTCCCAATCAATTAGATATAGTTCTCCAACCACTTTTTTCGGGATCATAGTAATCGCGGCCCCACTTTAACGATAAATTTCTCAACCGATTTTTTTGTTTGGAACCAAGCCATGGAGCAGGAATGACACAACGTATTTCCATTTTAATTTTCTCCAAATACTCGATCGTTTCAATTTCCGTATTTAATACAATTATATATTTTGGTGGAGAGATAATAGAAATTGGGACGTCACAATCTATTTTCATCAATGTATCATTATCTAGAAATAACAAATTCATTGGTTTGGTTTTCTGATACTTATTTACAAGTATAGGATGCAAGACAAACTGTTTGTTTCTAATAAATGATGGGTTTATTAGTTTTTCGAATTCAGGAAATGATGATTTAGGTGCTTTATTCGAAAACAATACATAATGATGGTCATTTGAATTGGAATAAGTATGAAAATGCAAAGAGTTCTCGGAACTAAACACAAGCGATTTAGCAGGTTTCTCGATTCTTTTTGATATAAAGAATCCATATGAAACTCCTATAAATAGTGAGTATAAAAAAAGCATATACATTTTACTAGTTCGTTTTTTGAAAAAATAAAATAGTAGGATTACCGAAAATGTATAACACATTAATTCAAAATAGCCAATATTCAAATTGCTTATTTGAGCATAAGGCAGCGTGCTAATAAATTGAGCCCAATAGTTAAGTATTCGAATTCCTAAAGAAAATAAAGTCATAAGTCCCATTCCTAAAAATGGAACATCCGAAAATACCAATGCAGCAATTCCTAAATACGTTAAAATGGTAGAAAGAGGAACAGCAAATAGATTTGCAGGTAAAAACCACGTTGGGAAAGTGCCGAAAGCGAACAAGGAAAAAGGTGCTGTTGCTATTTGAGCAACGATTGAAATAATTATTGGAGTTAGTAATAACACTATGAATTTACTTCTTAAAACTTTTAGTTTTTCTAAAATGGGCCGAGCACTTAAAATTCCCCAAACAGCAGCAAATGAAAGCTGGAAACCCATATCAAAAATGACATCTGGTTTTAATAGAAGTAATAAAAAAGCGGCACTTGACAAGATATTAAAAGGTGACACCCTTCTGTTTAAAAAATCTGCTAGCGATAATAATGTAAACATACACACAGCTCTGTTAACAGATGACGATAATCCTGTCATTGCTGCATAAAACCAAAGAATTAAGATTAATAAAAGCATGTCCAAGCGATTTCTCTTGAGGAACTTTAAATACTTAAATAACCAAATACATAGTTGATAAATTAAACCAACATGTAAACCCGAAACTGCTAAAATATGAATGATTCCTCCAGAGGAATAATCTTTCAATAATTCAGGATTCATTTCTGATCGATCACCCAACAATAAGGCAGAAGCAACTTGTTTCTCTTCGGGCTTTAAAACATCATCATGAAATCGTTTTAAAATGGATGATCTCCATTGAAAAGCAAAACGTTGAAATGAAAAATCATCATCCGAAAGATTAAGTATGTGCGATGAATCGACACGAATAATAGACGATATCCCTTTTGAATTAAGAAATGAAGCATAGTCAAACTCGCCTGGCTTAGATGCAGCATTTGGATAGAACAATTTACCACAAATTAATTTTCGCTGTTCAAATTGGAATGCATCTGGATCGCCGTTCTTAATTTGAACACGAATTTTAGAATCGAATGAAAAATACTGGTCATTAGAAAGTATCTTGAGAACTTCACAATCGATACTTAAGTTCCCCGATTTAACTCGAGGTTCAGAAACAACTTGAATTATCAAAACAATATTTTTTCCGATAATAGAATCTTGTTTATTCGAAATTAAATGCTGTGAGGTGATTCCATTTAACAAACCAGCAAAAAGAAATATAGTCCAGATGAAAACCCCTCTAATTGTAAAAATAGATTGCTTAAATCTAAAGGACGTTTTGAAATATAGATAAGTTAAAATACACCATGATGCAATTCCAAGAAAGAATAGAATTAAAATATTCTGCGTTGAAAAAGGAATCAACTTAGAAAGCAAACAACCTAATGCAAAAAAAATTGCTATGCGAGAAAATGGTTGAACTGTCCAACTAAAAGGAAGCGAATGTTTCATTATGCTAAAAAGCAAAAAGCCACGCAAATGCGTGGCTTTTGAAACATTTATATACGTTTAAAAACGATTATTCAATAATTTTGAATTCAGTACGACGATTTAGTTGATGCTGTTCATCAGAACATGAAGGACAATCGCAACTAACTTTTGGTTGGCTTTCACCGTATCCTTTGTAAGTTAAACGTTTTGGATTAATATCACGAAGTGTGCAGTATTTAAATACAGATTTAGCTCGTGCTTCAGATAGACGTTGGTTGTACTTATCATCACCGCGGCAATCTGTATGTGAACCAAACTCAATCTTGTATTGAGGATTGTCAGTCAATAGCTTTACTAACTTATCAAGTTCAAGAGCTGCATCGGGACGAATATTCGCTTTGTTATAGTCATAGTAAATATCAAGAGCACGAGGTCCTACAGTTTTCTCTAGTTCGATAAATTTATTTTCCTTACACGAAATGATTATATCAGAACATTTACGATCAATGGTACTAACTTCAATTGAATTAGTAAGCGTTTGATTATAACGCGCATTTACGCTAAAGTTGAAACCACCTTTTAAACGGAAATTTACAACACCACGACTGTTTGTAGTGGAACTATCTACTTCACCAGTTTCTTTGTTAGTTGCATAAACGGTACATCCAACAAATGGTTCCTTTGTAATTTTATCTTGAACACAAATTTCAGCTGGAATAATTGGATCCTTGTATATAACCTCAAAAAGTTGATCAGAACCAGAACGAGTAGAAGTTAAATTACCCGTTTTTCCATCATTGTTTAAGTTGAAGCTGAAATCATCACTTGAAGAATTAATTGGCGATTTCATATTTTCTGGCTGTTTGAAAGTAGAACCTGTTTTTGAAGTTACGAATACATCCAAACCGCCCATTCCAGCATGACCATCAGAAGAAAAATATAATTTCTCATTGAAGCCAATCTGAGGCATCATGTCCCTTCCTGCAGTATTAATCATTGGACCAACATTAACAGGTTCTGACCAAGCTCCCGCATTCAGAGTACACATATAAATATCAGTTTGACCATATCCACCTGGACGATCAGAAGAAAAATACATTGTTTTACCATCAGCACTTAAAGCAGGATGACCGTTTGAATAATCATCACTGTTATATGGGAATTCTTCGATGTTTGTCCATTCACCTTCTAACAATGTTGCTTTTAGTATTTTCAAATTAACAACCTTGTCAACGTTCGTTTTAATTTTCCCTTTGAATTGGTTTGTACGTGTGAAATACATAGTTTGTCCATCAGCAGAAACAGCACCAAATGCATCATGATATTCGGTATTTACTCCACCTTTAATTGGATCTGGAGAAGACCATTTACCGGCTTTATCTTTCTTTGTATAGAATAAATCCATGTATGATAATCCTGAATAAGGATCACGCATTTTTTTATCTTCAACAAGGGATTGACCAGCGAAAATATAACCGAAATTATATGGGGTTGCTCCAAAAGCAGTTTTGATTCCACTTAATTCCACTTTGTTTACTTCATACGCACACGTATCTAAAACATTGTTGAATTTCTTTGGATTTGCACATGCATCAATTAGGCCTTTAACGATTTTATCGTTAGGAACAGATTTCGCATATTGTTCAAATGCTTTTTTTGCCTCATCGTATTTCTGGTTTTGCATAAGCACTTTACCAAAATAAAATTGATTGATCGGCATTGTATCTGGAATTGCAATCACTTCACGATACATTCCTTCTGCAGCAGTAGGATTATTCATTAAGCGATATGAATTTGCAAGTTGCACTTTTGCATCAGCAGATTTAGATGATTTTTCTAATGCTTTTTTATACTGAACAACTGCATCAGAATAGGCATAAGCGTCAAATTTCTTATTTCCTTGTTTAACGAAATAGTTAGCACCACAACCACCTAAGATTAAACCTAGGCTAAGAAGTAAAATTGGATAAGTCTTTTTCATAGTATATGTCATTTTATACAACATTAGAAATAGCGTGGATTTTTAATTTTAACCAATTTCTGAATGAAATCATAGCTTAACATAATTTCATGAGAACCGCCTTGAAAAGTACGGATTGCTGTTGTTGTATAATCGTAAGCGTAACCAGCACGTAAAGTTGGAGTAACTGCAAATTCAATCATACCAACAACTGCTGCATTATGACGGTACGAAACACCCAACCAAAATCGTTGATTAAATAAGAAATGTGCATTTAAATCCATAGATACAGGAGCAGTTGGTTCTAGTTTAACCAAGAATGATGGTTTGAAATCTACCATATTACTTAACTTCCAAACATAACCACCATTTAAATAGAAGTGACGACGAAGTCCAGCATCAGAATTATCTTTTTTACGAGAATCGAAAGCCACAACATTCGGAACAGTTAAACCTAAATAAGCACGTTCTTGATAGTAATAAAGACCAAAATCAAACTTTGGAGTCCAAGTACTTATGTTGCCATTATATAATGGATCTCCAGCATCAGTTGGCGTTGCATCAGTCGCATTAAATATTTGGTTGCGAACACCCGCACGCAGACCAAATGCTAATTGACCATCTTTAGGACCTAACTTAATTCGATATGAATAAGCCCCAGAAATATCAGTAATCTTATTTAAACCAATATTGTCATTAGTTACCATGAAACCTAAACCCATCCTTTTATCCTTCAATTGACCATCAACAGCCAATAAATTAGTTTTGGGTGCACCTGGGAAATTTAACCATTGACTGCGGTGCAGAACTGTTCCACTCCAGTAAGGATGTGTTCCTGCATAGGCTGGATTCAAAAACAGTCCATTGAACATGTATTGACTGATTTGAAGCTCCTGTTGAGCTGAGCTCATCAAGGAGAAGGCCAGCATACTAATCACTGTTGCTATTCTCTTCATTTTAAATGGTTTTGGTTCAATTCAATTTAAGTGTTTGTGTTATGAGCAATTATTTTCTTTTTATATCAATAGATCCTTTAACATTCTCTTTTCCTTCCATTTTAAGATCTACAACAATGAAGTAAGTTCCATCAGGCAATTCATTTCCATTGTTACTTAATCCATTCCAATCATTTGTATATCCTTTTTTACTGTATACTAAGTTACCCCAGCGATTAAAAATATCCAATTCAGATTCTGGATAACCTTGGATTCCTCTAATTACATAGAAATCATTGTAACCATCGCCATTTGGAGAGAATGTATTCGGAAGTTTGATTGCTTCAGGCTCTTTAACGAATATAGAACCTTCTTCAGAACATCCGAATTCGTTCGTTACCGTAACAGTATATGCACCTCCTGCGATATTAGATAAATCTTCGGTTGTTTGTCCATTCGACCATAGATATGTATAAGTAGCAATTGGATTTACTGTTAGATTAATAGAACCATCAGTTCCTCCATTAATTGTTACGTTATAATCATCAAAATAAACTGGACTATTAAGATCTAGTTCAAAGTTAGGAGCTGTTGTGAATGTAATACTTGAAGT
>JBIPLZ010000119.1:0-6702 GCA_044369395.1 Flavobacteriales bacterium
GGTACCCACTTCGCATCGTTATTCAAACCACCCAATGCAGATCCACGGATGATTGGAGTGTTATCTCCATCGAATTGATAGAAAGACAACAATTCACGAATTTCCATTTCAACCAACTCAAGTAATTCTTCATCATCAACCATATCCACTTTGTTCATGAATACAACCAATTTAGGAACACCAACCTGGCGTGCAAGAAGGATGTGCTCACGTGTTTGTGGCATTGGACCATCTGTTGCAGCAACAACCAAAATAGCACCATCCATTTGAGCAGCACCAGTAACCATGTTCTTCACATAATCGGCGTGACCTGGACAGTCAACGTGCGCATAGTGACGGTTAGCAGTTGTGTACTCAACGTGTGATGTATTAATCGTAATACCACGTTCTTTTTCTTCTGGTGCATTGTCAATTGAGTCGAATGAACGAGCTTCAGACAAACCAGCAGACGCAAGTACTGTTGTAATTGCAGCTGTTAATGTTGTTTTACCGTGGTCAACGTGACCGATGGTTCCGATGTTAACGTGCGCTTTGGAGCGGTCGAATTTTTCTTTAGCCATGGCTGTTTTATTTGTTTTGTTGTTTTGAGTGTTTGTGTTAAAATTGTGTGCGTTAATAAACCAAATAAGCTTTTTGAAAGTAGAGCCAATGACGGGAATTGAACCCGTGACCCCTTCCTTACCAAGGAAGTACTCTACCTCTGAGCTACATCGGCTTTTAGGAGAATTCCTTATAACTGTTTACTCAATTAGAATAAACAGTTATAAGGCAAATGGAGCGGAAGACGAGGCTCGAACTCGCTACCCTCAGCTTGGAAGGCTGACGCTCTACCAAATGAGCTACTTCCGCTTAAGATTTGTAATTTTCAAGAACGATTTGAATATCAATAATTCTTGAAAATACCATTTCTAATTTGTACCAACCGACAGATTGATACACTCCAAATCTCTTTTTTCCTTGGTGGGGAGAGAAGGATTCGAACCTTCGAACTCGGAGAGGACAGATTTACAGTCTGTTGTCGTTGACCGCTTGACTATCTCCCCTACCTCTTTGAAATAAAAAAGAATACTACAAAGAACAGAGCCGAAGAAGGGACTCGAACCCCCGACCAGCTGATTACAAATCAGCTGCTCTACCAGCTGAGCTACTTCGGCTTTTCCAATTTTCAACAGTAATCTTTGCTTTCGCAATTATCACCCTTAAAAAAAGGTGTGCAAATGTAGGTAAGAATTCATTCCTACCAAACATTTTTGCAAATTAAAATTGCTTATTTTTAGTTTTTTATTTCAAATTATTCAAAATCAGTTTTTTAAACCTGACGAATCTTCTCTTTGTGCTTCATTATCTGGTTGCGCAATGCATCTACACATTCATCAACTGCTTCTTCAAACGATGCGCATTGACGCTTAGCAAACAAATCATTACCAGGTACATGTAATTTTATTTCGGCATTTTTATTCTCATTATTGCTCGCATTGTCAATTCGAAGGATAACATCGCTTTCAATAATTTTATCATAGTGAGTTGCTAATTTTTCAAGTTTTGATTCAATAAACTCTTGAAGTTTACTATCTGCATTAAAATGAAGTGACTGAATGTTAACTTTCATAACTATAGTTTTTTAGTTTTATGTGATTGAATTTGTAAATCGTTATTCAAACGTTTAAGAACTGCTAAATTATATATTTGCGCAATTCACAAACAAGTTATTTATTCAAAATCATTGTTTCTAGCTTGATTTATTAAAAATGAAAATGAAATACGAATCTTTGTATTTATACACCCATGCTGTATTTATCAAAATGGGTTGCTCTGAAAAGGATGCTCAAACTGCTGCCAAGGTGCTATTATCTGCCGATTTAAGAGGAATAGATTCCCATGGTCTTGCTCGATTAAGTGGCTATGTTAGACTCTGGCGAAAAAATAGAATTAACACAAATCCTTCAATTCGTGTCATTCACGAAACCCCATCAACTGCTACAATCGATGCTGATAGTGCGCTTGGTTTAGTTGCAGCTCCATTTGCTATGCAAATTGCCATTGAAAAAGCACGAGTTGCTGGAACGGGATGGGTTGCAGTAAAAGGTTCGAATCATTTTGGAATTGCTGGAGAACATGCCATGATGGCTTTGCCCGAAAATATGATTGGTATTGCCATGACCAATGCAAGTCCATTGGTTGCTCCTACGTTTTCGACCGACCGATTGCTTGGAACTAATCCAATTGCATTTGCAATTCCGGCTAAAAATGAACCCGCATTTGTTGCAGATTTTGCTACGACAACTGCTGCTAATGGAAAACTTGAAATACTTCAGCGTTCAGGTAATGAAGCCCCCATTGGTTGGATTCAAAACAAAGATGGCAGTACAACTCAAGATCCTTTTGCCCTCTCATCTGGAGGAGCTCTAATTCCTTTAGGTAGTGATCGAGAGCATGGTAGTCATAAAGGCTACTGTCTAGGTTCCATTGTAGATATTTTATCGGCTGTGCTTTCGGGTGCAAACTACGGTCCTTGGGTACCTCCATTTGTTGCTTTCTTAAATCCGCCCGAAAATCCAGTAGGTGATGGTATCGGCCATTTCTTTGGAGCCATGCGTATCGATGCATTCAGACCCGCTGATGATTTTTTAAATCACATGGACAACTGGATACGGACTTTTAGAAACGCGAATACTATTGAAGGCAAAGACCGAGTTCTGATACCTGGTGATCCTGAAAGAGAAACTTCAGAAATTCGAATTGTTGAAGGAATCCCTCTAAACGATCAGGTAATTATTGATTTGAAAGAATTAGCGCTTTCAATGGATATTGAATTTCCATCGCATTAAATAGATTACATAGAACCTCTTTTACCCAATTCAATGACTTCTAAATCATGGATTTTTGATTCAGTTATCGAAAAACGAACGAGTGTTCGGACATGATGAAAACCATGATGCCCTGCTGCACCTGGATTAATATGCAGCAATTTATTGGCTTTATCGGGCATCACTTTTAAAATATGTGAATGACCGCAAATAAATAAATCGGGAGAAAATTCTTGGATTTGTTTGGATATTCGTGATGGATAATGTCCTGGATAACCTCCAATATGAGTTATGAAGACTTTAACACCTAAAGTTTCAAACACTAAATTTTCTGGATAGATTCTTCTTAACTCGGCTCCATCGATGTTTCCATATACTGCTCTGAAAGGTTTAAAAGCCGCTAAACTATCCGCAACGTCAGTATTTCCAATATCGCCAGCATGCCATACCTCATCACAGGATTCAAGATATCGAATGATGGCTGAATCCAAATGACTGTGAGTATCTGAAAGTAATCCAATGCGCATCAGAAATGATAATCTTCTATGTTTAATTTCCGTTTGCAGAAAAAATATTCAGACTCTTGGTGATTCGAACTCACAATAATGGTTCGTCCAAGTCCATATCGTTGAATTAAATCGCAGTACCAGTCTGCGGCTTTTTGATCGAGATTGGACAATGGTTCATCCAAAAGCAATAGTGGAGTATCGCTTAAAATGGCCAATGTTAACTTAATTCTTTGCTTCATTCCACTCGAGAAATATCGAATTCTTCGTTCGGCTGCATAATTCAATCCCGTGAGATTTAATATCTCATCCATGCAGAGTTTATGGATTGATTTCTTCACTGAGAAATGGAATTGTATATGTTCTCTGAGGGTAAATTCTTCAATCAAATCTAAGTAAGGCGCAGCAATACTCACATATTGATAAATATGCTCGGGCTCAATAACCTTGTTTTGATGTTTCCAATGAATATCTCCTGCCGAATGAATGATTGCTCCGGAAATAAGTTGAAGCAATGTGGACTTTCCACTTCCATTGGCTCCTAAAAAAACACAGCAATCACCGCTTGGAATATCGAACGTTACTTTGTTGAATATCCAATTGAAGTTATACCTCTTACCTACTTCATTAAGTGATATTTCCATCTATTTGATGGTTGCTAATCTTCAAGTCCATATCCGCGAATAATTCCGCGTCTTGCTGCTTGAACAAATAAGATGATTTCGTCGCGTTCGGGACTTGCCGGTAGATCGGTTTCAATTTTCTGAATGGCTTTGGTTGTATTCAAGCCACTTTGAAAAAGTGTACGGTAAATATCCTGAACTTCACTAATACGCTCGTTAGAAAAACCTCTTCTTCTCAATCCAATGGAATTAATTCCAACATACGACATCGGTTCACGAGCCGCTTTCACATACGGAGGAATATCCTTACGAACAAGTGATCCTCCCGAAACCATAACGTGTGCGCCAATGTGAACAAATTGATGAATGGCTGTCATACCACTAATTATCACATAATCTCCCACAACAACATGACCAGCCATATTCACGGCATTGCCAATTATACAATAATCTCCAATGATACAATCGTGAGCAACGTGAGCATAAGCCATAATGTTGCAATGACTACCTACTACTGTTTTCATTCTGTCAGTGGTTCCGCGATTCACGGTAGCACACTCTCGAATAGTTGTATAATCGCCTATTTCGGCAGTGGTAACTTCACCAGCAAACTTTAAGTCTTGGGGAATTGCAGAAATTACTGCACCTGGAAAAATCTTGCAATTTTTGCCAATGCGCGCACCATCCATGATGGTAACATTGGGACCAATCCAAGTCCCCTCACCAATTTTCACATCACCATAAATGGTAACAAATGGACTAATGGTAACACCCTCGCCTATTTGTGCGTCTGGATGAATGGAAGCTAATACTTGATTCATAGTTAAAGATTGGCAAATGTAGGGAATTGAGATTAATTACTCAATCCTTTCTCTTTGACAATCTGAGCCATCATCTCGGCTTCCGTTACTGGTTTGTTATTTACGTATGCAACACCTCTCATGTGGCAAATACCACGTCTAATTGGAGAGATAAGTTCCAATTTAAAAACAAGTGTATCACCCGGAATGACTTTTTGTTTGAATTTGACATTGTCAATTTTCATGAAATACGTTAGGTAATTCTCAGGATCTGGAACTGTATTTAACACCAAAATCCCCCCGCATTGCGCCATAGCTTCAATGATTAACACGCCTGGCATCACTGGATTTCCAGGAAAATGCCCACGGAAAAAATCTTCATTCATGGTCACATTTTTAACACCAACAACATGACTTTCGCTCATTTCCATGATTTTATCAATCAATAAAAATGGTTGGCGATGCGGAAGAATGCGCGAAATATCGTTGATGTTGTATAAGGGCGTTTGGGTTAAATCGTAAGCAGGCTGTTCTGTTTTACGCGATTTCTCTGCTTTGATTAATTGCTTTATTTTACGAGCAAATTCAACATTGGCAGCATGTCCAGGGCGAGTTGCTATGATTGTCCCTTTTATTGGACGTCCAATCAATGATAAATCTCCTACAACATCTAATAGTTTATGACGCGCAGCTTCGTTTTGATACTTAATTTCAACGTTATTTAGTGTTCCTTCGTTTGTTACAATAAGATCAGATCTATTAAACAAACGCGCAAGAACAGATTGATCTTCCGAAGAAAGTTGGCGATCTACATAAACAATGGCATTACTTAAATCGCCACCTTTGATTAGGTTGTTTTCGAGGAGCATTTTCAACTCGTGCAAAAACACAAACGTTCTGCAAGAAGCAACTTCATCTTTAAACTCCACAATACTATCCAACTGGGCGTGCTGAAATCCAAGAACGCGGCTGTTGAAATCGATCATTACTTTTACCTTAAACGTTTCGGAAGGAACCGCAATAATTTCCACATTCCGAGAAGGGTCGTTGTAAAAGACATTTGTTTTTAATTCGTAATAAATTCTATCAGCTTCTAATTCAACAATTCCAGCTTGTTCTAGCGATTCAATAAAGAAGCGAGCACTTCCATCTAAAATTGGAACTTCAGGACCGTTTATCTCGATAAGTAAATTATCAATTTGAAGTCCTGCTGCGGCTGCTAATGCATGTTCTACGGTTGAGACACTTGCACCATTCAATGACAGTGTGGTTCCACGTGAGGTGTCTGTTACAAAATCAACGTCGGCAGCAATTTCAGGTTGCTCATCCAAATCAATTCGTTTAAATCGGATTCCAAAATCAGATGGTGCAGGTAAAAAAGTCATTTCAACGTGCACACCAGTATGCAATCCTACCCCTTTTAAAGTAGTAGCTTTCGCGATGGTTTGTTGTTTTTCAGCCATTGTTTTGCTTTTGAATTTCGTCTAACTTTCGTTCGAGTTCCTCAATTTTATTGAGGAGTTCAGGTAACTTTCTGAAACCTATATATGATTTTTTATAATCGCCAATGAAAAATGCAGGAGAACCTTGAACAATATCCCCTTCTTTGGTGATACTAGCACCAATTCCCGATTGAGCAGCAATTTTTACACGATCGGCAATAAGCAAATGGCCAACGATTCCAACTTGTCCACCTATCATGCAAAAACGCCCTATTTTGGTTGAACCAGCAACACCTGTCTGAGCAGCAATTACCGTATGTTCACCAATTTCTACATTATGAGCTATTTGAATAAGATTATCGAGTTTTACACCTTTCC
Organism: Flavobacteriales bacterium; assembly: GCA_044369395.1. Taxonomy (GTDB): domain Bacteria; phylum Bacteroidota; class Bacteroidia; order M30B66; family M30B66; genus CALQRR01. The sequence continues at coordinate 6,557 of JBIPLZ010000119.1, forward strand.
GAATAATCGTTGATCCCAATGTTGCTCGATCGATGGTGGTGTTTGAACCAATTTCAACATGATCTTCAATAATCACATTTCCAATTTGAGCAACTTTCATGTAATTTGAATCATCTTGTGGAGCAAATCCAAAACCATCTCCTCCA
>JBIPLZ010000070.1:0-8587 GCA_044369395.1 Flavobacteriales bacterium
TCTACCAAATGCATCAACAATCTCCACTTCATTCAATGGAAAATCTGATTTTAATTGAAGAACTTCTTGAGCTGGATTAGGATAGATGTTTACATTGGAGCGATTAACTTCTTGGTTCATCGTAACGTAATTTAACCTCGCCCGATTTGCACCGTAACAATCACTTTGAATACGATACATGATGAAGTAATCGCCATTCGTAGAGACATAGCTTTCTGAAGCAACTGAACCATCCACTAGAGACAAGCCCACCATTTTTACGCCGACATTGTCTAACGTTTGAAAGTAATAAATAAGATTAATCGGATCAATTGCTCCACCCGAATTTGATACGTAATTATCGAAATTAAGTAACGTAGGAAGTGCCGTTACCACTCCTGTTTGAGGATTAATTTTCCCTAAACTATTAACTCCATTCTGCATGATCAAACCGTACACAGAAGTATCTGCGCAGCTGTATGCATAATTGCCGAAACTCATGCCTGGTTCTGGCAAAGAAATAAGTGGCGAACTGTAAATTTGGCCATTGTATAAATCGATGCCTGTAAATTTACCTTCCGTTTCAAAATAGTAAACCATCAAAAAGGGGTCAATTGTACACCCCGACATCGTGTAACTTTCAGCCACTGAATTAGGAGATACTAGACTAACAATTCCGGTCGTTAAATCGCAGGTGGCGAGACGAATGTCTGCATAGGGAAAGCCTGTAATTGGATCGTAACTAATCTGCCTGAAAAGCCCGTACATATTAGAATCGGCTGCATTGAATCTGAAATTGTCGAATGAACCTTCCGTGTTTGGCAAAGAAACTATCACATCATTCACTATTTCGCCTGTTTGCAAATCGATTGACAACCAAGAATCTTCGTCTTGATACGAGAATGTTTGATTGTATGGGTTTAGGGCAGCGCCTGTAGAATTAACAGAATTGCTTAAGACAGCATTTCCAATGGTGGAAACTACACCTGTAATAGGATTAATCGTGCCAAATTGAAAACCGGAAGGATTAACTATCTGATACAAACCGTACATCGTATTATCGACCTGAGCGGTTAATTTTACAAAAAGCAAGGATGCAAAAATCAGGAAATAGTGTTTCATAAGGCCTATGTTCATTGCCAAGTAGCTATAAACAAGAATCAATGAACATTGTTCCCGTTTGAGTAAAATTAGTTGTTTTCCTTGTTTTTGGGACTGCGTCTTTCCCTTTTAACTTTTCACTTTCAACTTTTCACTTTCAACTTTTCACTTTCAACTTTTCACTTTCAACTTTTCACTTTCAACTTTTCACTTTCAACTTTTCACTTTCAACTTTTCACTTTCAACTTTTCACTTTCAACTTTCTCTTTTTCCCTTTTAACTCTCCCATTCCATCCCGAGGTTCAAGTCCAAAGGGTTTCCTTAACTAAATCCCTTTTATCCCTTTGGTGACGGGTATTGAGGTACGAAGATGCTGAGTCGAAACCTTTTTCAGGACCAGACAATTCCCCAACCTAATTCCCTTCCAAATTTTATTTATTTTTGGCAAATCAATCATTTGACATTCGCTTTATTCGAGCGAAATTCAATCAATATTCATATTCAAAAATGAAACGTATTCTCGTAACTGGCAGCAATGGATTACTCGGACAAAAACTTGTGTATGGGTGTGTTGGCCGTCCCAATGTGGAACTTATTGCAACAGCTAAAGGAGAAAATCGCTTGATTTTAAAGGAGGGTTATACTTATGAATCGATGGATATTGGCAATGAACAGGATGTCGATTTGATAATAGATAAATACAAGCCCGATGTGGTTATTCATACCGCCGCCATGACCAACGTGGATGCCTGTGAAACCGATAAAGAAGGTTGCGTTTTACTCAACATCACAGCCGTTGAATATCTAGTAAATGCCTGCAACCGAAACAAAGCGCACTTCATTCACCTTTCTACCGATTTTATTTTTGATGGAGAGAATGGACCATATGATGAAGAGGCTGAAGCAAATCCGGTGTCGTATTATGGCTGGTCGAAAGCCGAAGCCGAGAGAATTGTAAAAGAGAAATCGAACGATTGGGCCATCTTGAGAACCATTTTAGTTTTTGGATTGGTTGATAATATGAGTCGCTCAAATGTGGTGCTTTGGGCAAAAGGTGCCTTAGAGAAAGGTGCACCAATAAATGTGGTAGACGATCAGTTTCGCATGCCAACTTTGGCCGAAGATTTAGCTGAAGGTTGCTTACTGGCTGCAGAAAAACACGCTAACGGAATTTTCAATATTAGTGGGAAAGATTATATGAGTGTTTTGGAACTTGTTGAGCAGGTTGCCGATTTTTACGGATACGATAAGCAAATCATTCGCGCTGTATCTTCTTCCACGCTCAACCAAACTGCTAAACGCCCGCCTAGAACAGGATTCGACTTAAGTAAATCGCAACGTGTTTTAGGATACAATCCGCATAGCTTCCGCGAAGGCCTGGCTATTTTAGATGAGCAACTGAAGCAATACAATTGATATTTTGGCAAAGCGTTTTTAAACGTATATAAACGTTTCACAGACGACTAATTGAATTCCCTTGTTCGATGTTTGCTTAAATTTTTAAGCATGAAAACATTGATTCGGGAGTTTCTGCATTTCTCGAGAACTGAACAAAAAGGCATCATCGTATTAGCTGCCCTCACTTTTCTTGTTATTGGCATGCGCATTTGGATCCGATTGGATTCGGAGGTTACTTTTCATATACCACCCAATGAAATCATTGCATTAAAAGAAATGGTAAAGCAAATGGATCAAGAAGATTCCATGCGGGTTCATGAGCAAAACTATCCATACGAAAAGAAATCAGAACTGAGTATTAGTAAAGCAATCGATCCTAACAATATGAAAGAGAACGATTGGGTTAAAATCGGTTTCACCCAAAAAGAAGCTTCATCTATTGTGAAATTTCAAAATAAGTCGGGTGGATTTAAATTCAAGGAAGATTTAAAGAAACTGTATTGCATGAGCGATGAGCGTTTTTTGAGTTTGGAACCGTTCCTGAATTTGCCAGAGAAAACCGATAAAACAGAACAATTCACCAAAAACACTAAGCGGCAAATTCCCATCATTGAACTCAATCGTTGCGATTCTATTGCCTTAGTTTCATTACGAGGTATTGGTCCTGGTTGGGCGAGAAGGATTATTAAACGAAGAGATCAATTGGGTGGATTTTATTGTTTAGAGCAACTTATAGAAATGAAAGGATTTAGCGATACCTTATTAAACACCCTAAGAATGCAAGTAAAAGTGGATTCTTCAATGATCCAAAAATTAAATATTAACCAATTGAGTTTAGAGGATTTACAAAAACATCCATATTGTTGGTACGGTGTGGGAAAAAGCATCGTAAATTACCGGCTTCAACACGGACCATTTCGAACCATTGAAGGCCTGAAGAAAATTTATACACTTCGTCCGGAAATATATGAGAAACTGGTTCATTATGTAAAACTTGAATGAGTATCCAAGAACGCGTTAAAGCCACTGTCCGCGATGTCCCTGACTTTCCAAAACCCGGAATTTTATTTAAAGACATCACCCCCATTTTAGAAAATCCTGTTTTATGTAAGGAAATTACCATTGCATTATCCGATGCATACCGCAATACGGAAATTGATGCGGTTGTTGGCGTTGAAAGTCGAGGTTTTTTATTTGGGATGCTCATTGCGCAACAACTTAATGTGCCGTTTATTCCTGTTCGTAAAGCCGGAAAACTCCCATACAATACCATTCAACATTCGTATACTTTGGAATATGGAACCGCGACCGTTGAAATGCATGTGGGGTCATTAAAACCCGAATGGAACGTGCTCGTTCATGACGATTTACTTGCCACTGGCGGAACAGCAATGGCAGCGGCAGAACTCATCCAACAACAACAAGCACATGTTGCGGGCTTTTCGTTTTTAATAGAATTGGATTTTTTAAAAGGTCGTGATTCATTGCTTCGTTATGCTCCCATTGTCGATTCACTCATCAACTATTAACTCCTCATTCAGGTTTTTCATTACCTGTTTGTTTATGATGCTTTTGAAAATTTCGAGCATCATTGCGCAAACACCCTTTGGATTTAATCGTGATGCTTCAGTTCCTCTTTATGAATTGAATGGTCAAACTCCTTTGCCCAAAGCTTGGGTGGGAGGTTTGAATGCTCCGCAGTTTAATGAATGCGATTTGGATGGTGATGGACAATTAGACATTATTGTATTTGATCGAAGTGGAGATAAGATTCTATGTTTTACAAGGAGTACAGATGGACAAACATTTCAATTTGCTCCTCAATTCGAATCGATTTTCCCAGAGATACACGATTGGATGATTCTTCGGGACTATAACCAAGATGGCAAACCTGATATTTTCTGTTCTGCGGGCAATGGGATTCGGATCTATAAAAACACTTCATTATCTAATGCCACTTCTACGTTTCAACTCGAAACTGAATTGCTGTATTCCGATTATGGAAGTACATCGATCAATCTTTTTGTGAGTCGCATTGACATCCCGGGAATTGACGATGTTGATAATGATGGCGATTTGGATATTATCACGTTTTACATTTTAGGAACGTGCTTGGAGTATCATCGAAATCTTTCTCAAGAACTTTATGGCAATTCAGATTCTTTGCAATTCGAAATCGCTTCTAATAATTGGGGGAAGATTACCGAAAATGCAACTGATAACACCGTAAACCTCAATGATAGCTGTGGAAGAAACTCGGGGGAACGCCACAGCGGTTCCACATTATTACTCGACGATATAGATCAAGATGGCGACCCAGATTTGCTCTTGGGAGATGTTTCCTTTCCAGAAATCTTGTGCTTGATAAACGAACCTGTTGCAGGAACAGACATCATTATTCCAACACCAACTAATTACCCAACTGCATTTTCAAATTATTCCATTCCCATTTTTCCGGGTGCATTTCGGATTCATGCAAACAATGATGTTTATCCTGATTTGATTATTGCACCCAATTCCGAAAGCCAGTCGCTCGATAAAGGTCGGAATGTATTGATGTATGCATCCAACTCAGGCAATTTTCATTATACGCAAAACGAAGCACCTTTTTTAAGCAACGAGATTTTAGACTTAGGTAAAGGGGCATTTCCTTGTTTCATTGATAACGATAATGATGGAGATCTCGATTTGATCGTTGGGAATTCAGGTGAATTTGAACCCAATGCAAATCCAATTCTCGAAGGCAACAACCGAGCTTCTATCCAACTATTTGAAAATATTGGTTCCAATGCAAATCCAGTATACAGATTAACAAACACCGACATCGGGCAAATGCGGCAATACAATCTCAAACATCTAGCTCCTTCTTCAATCGATCTGAATGGAGATGGACGGAAAGATCTGGTTGTTGGGAATTTGAATGGAACACTCAGTGTGTTAATTAAAAACACTACTGGAAATGATTATACAATCAATCCCAATTTCCTAAGTTCAATTGTAAGCGAACAGTTTGCTTGCCCAACTTCGGGAGATGTAAACAATGATGGATTAAATGACCTAATAATAGGTGGAAAGTCAGGTCGATTACAATGCTTTTTAAATAACGGAAACTCAACAACAGCAAGCTTCTCAGCAAGTCCAAGTTATGTAAATTTTGGCAACGCAGAAACCATACAAGAAGGCTACAGTAACTACGGCTATAGCAGTCCCAGTTTTTTCAGCAATAACAATGGAAATTTCATTTTTAGCGGGAGCGAATCAGGGAGAATGTTTGTATGGAAATTGGATTCCGAAAACCTAACTGCTCCATTTATAGTTATCGATTCTAGTTTATCGAATATCCGAGAAGGTGTTCTTTCGAGTTGTGCTGTATCTGACTTGAATCAGGATGGCTTTCCGGAAATGATGGTTGGAAATCGAAGAGGAGGCTTATCGTTTTTCAAAGGCGAAGACCCAAATTACCTATCGAATATTAGCTACTATCAAATTGAACATGGAATTTACCCAAATCCAACGAAGGATTTCATTCAATTAGATTGTGACAACCTTCATTTTCCCTTACAAATGAACATCTACGACACATCTGGAAGATTCATAGAACAGATAAAAATCGAATCGAGCAAGCAATTAGTAAGTTGCTCTCACTACAACAAGGGTATTTATCTTATCAATATTCTGAAAGAATCGAATTCTATTGGCTGGACGAAACTTGTAAAAATGTAATTGCTTATTTCATGTTGGTAAAGACATGTAAGACATCATCATCGTCTTCCATCTTTTCTACCAAGGCATTAATATCTTCTTCTTGTTCAGGAGTTAATTCGACTGTTGAATTTGGTAGACGTATCAATTCTGAACTGATGATGTTCATTTTACGACGCTCCAATTCCTGAAACATGCTTCCAAAATCTTTAAATGAAGTGTATAGAAATGCTTTACCATCTTCTTCAAAAATCTCTTCCAATCCAAAATCTATTAGCTCCAATTCCAATTCTTCCAAATCGAGACCTTCCATTTCCAATGTAAAAACAGCCTTGCGGTCAAAGATAAAATCGAGCGAGCCTGTTTTTCCAAGAGCTCCTTCTGCACGAGAAAAGTACATGCGCACATTGGCAACCGTACGGATGGAATTATCTGTGGAAGTTTCCACCAAAATAGCTACACCATAAGGACCATAGCCTTCATAAACAATCTCATCCAAATCTTTAGCATCCTTTGCAGAAGCACGTTTAATAGCAGATTCAATATTGTCTTTGGGCATGTTAATAGCCTTGCAATTCTGAATAACAACACGTAACGTTGGATTAGTTTCAGGATCTCCTCCACCCTGCTTTACAGCCATGGATAATTGCTTTCCTAACTTGACGAAATCTTTCGCCATTTTACTCCAACGCTTTTCTTTGCGTGCACGTCTGAATTCAAATGCTCTTCCCATACTATATTGTTGCGGAAAATAATTCCGATTAAATAATTTCTAAAATAAGTCGGGATAGCGGGATTTAAACCCTCGCCCCCAAAAGAATAATCTACCAGGTTGAGTCAATTCCTGAAAGATGCACCAAAACTAAGGATTTTTTCAAGATTCAAAAAAATGAATCACGATAAATTAGCAATCATTTATACTTAAAATTCAGTATCCAGACTAACATATAAGAGAAAATAAACCCTCATTCGAATAAAATATTTCATTGAAAATTTTCAAAAAGGATTGTTTCCCAAAATTGGTTGAGTAAATTCAATTTATATTAACTTTGATTTATCCATCTAAATTAAATGCCTAGTTGATAGGTGCTTGACTGAAATACATTTTACTAATGAAAAACATACGCTTTTTACTTTTTATTTCATTGTCTATTGCTCTTGCTTCTTGTAAAAAAGACGATTCTTCCGATGTAATTATCGATGATAACAGTCCCTTACCTCCGCAACTTTCACTATCCTATAAATTTGATGTGAATGGAGATCCATTAACCGCAAATGCAGATTATAAAATTTCGGATTCTTTATATGTAAAATTCGAAACTGTTCAATTTTACCTTTCCAATATTTCCCTTTTGAAAGAAAGTGGACCGGTTAAATCAACCAATGATGTTGTTTTAGTTAAGACAAGCACTAGCAATTCCAACTTAGGTGATTTTGCCTCTGGTGTTTATTCAGGGATTCAATTTTGTTTTGGAATTGACTCTTTAAGAAATCATTCAGATCCAACTTCTTATGCTGCAAATAACCCTCTTGCCTTGCAAATTCCATCCATGCATTGGGGGTGGAATCAAGGATATATTTTTGCAATCATTGAAGGAAAATATTCAACAGACTCGCTTAGCGATACGAATACTGGCAATACTTTCTCTTACCATATTGGACTTGATCAAAATTTCAAAGACAATATCACGTATACATTTCCTTCATCAATTCTAGTGAATGCAAATCAAACAAGTGAGGTGAAGTTAAAGATGAACCTAGCAACAATTTTCAACAATTTGTCAATGACAACCGACAATTCTACCACATCAACTGTTAATGGGGGTTTAGCTCTTCGTGTTAGAAACAACCTCATTTCAGGAATTAGTTTAGATTAGACAGTATGCTGAATCGGGCAATTTTATTCGTGTTTTTGAGTCTTTCACTTTTATCATCCTGCAAAAAAGATGAGCAAATTGTTGAGCCCGATCCTGAAGTAACTACCGGCACTGTTGAAATTCGGTTTAACCCAACAGTTAATGGATCAAACTTCCAAATGAATCAAGAATTTACGGGTCCGAATAATTTGAAAATGCGTTATGAGACCTTTAAATTTTATCTATCTCAGATTCAACTTTCAAATGGCACATCCATATTAGGATCAAAAGATGTAGCGCTTATTGACTTTTCACTAAGCGACAATTCCTTCACATTCGAAGCAAACGAAGGTGTTATTAACCAAATTCATTTTGGAGTTGGCTTGACCAAAGAACTCAACGGCACCAATAATCCCAGTTTTACGCCTTCCATTTACCCCATCGATCACCCTTTGAGTATTTACAAAGGAATGTACTGGACTTGGGCAAGTGGCTACATCTTTTCTATGTTGGATGGAAGGATTGACACGAGTGCTACTCAAAATCAAAAT
>JBIPLZ010000071.1:0-8564 GCA_044369395.1 Flavobacteriales bacterium
GTTAGAGCCTTGGTCTGAACTAACAGAAATAATCAAAGAATCGGTAATGGTGTTCACTCTTCTTCGATGAGCATATTCGAAGTACAAGGAATTGAGCGTTGTTTCTGTTAAAGAAATAGAAGGACTTATTAAAAAATCGCGCTGCCCAACATTTCCTTGATTATTGAATATCTGAACCGATGCAGCATTTGTTCCAGGGGATGTTCCAATTATTGATGAAATTTCCCAGCTGTTTAACATATCAGGATTTTGAATACCCCAACCCGCATTTTGAAGAGATCCTGACTCGAAGGTTTCAGAGAAAACAGTGCGAGTTCCTGAATTATTTATATCAACAAACGATTGTAGTTCAAGGGTATCACTTCCATTCGTATTAGAAACAATTAGTCGAACAGGAAATACACCCAAAACATTGTATTGAACAAGAGGATTCTGTAACGAAGAGCTAGCTGGTGAGCCTCCCGGGAATTCCCAAGCAAAAACATCGGCATTTGAGGAACTTAAATTCTGAAATTGAACAGAAATACCTGGGCAACCTGATTTAGATGCAGCATTAAAGGATGCAGAAGGAGGTGATAGCGTATCGCAAATATACTGTTGAACTCTTTGCAAAGCTCCCAATAAATTTAAGCGTCGACTGTTGTTAACTAGGTTATTGAAAGCACTTATTTGATCTGCTCCATCTAATAAATTTTGTTTGAAGACAAGAGCAAGATTAGCTGGATTTTCTTTGTAATCAACCATCATCTGCTCACATGCAGCACTTACCATTAAACCAATTGCCCCAGAAACGTGAGGTGATGACATGGAAGTTCCAGTTAAATTTGCGTATCCGGAATTGGTTATACAAGAATATACTGCCTCGCCTGGAGCAGCAATATCAATGGTTTCAACACCATAACCAGCACTTGTGTATTTTGTATCTGTCTTGGTTGAATTGGTTACTGAAATTAAGAATTGCGAAGCACAAGCAGTAGGCATATCGCCCACCTGATCAATGTTAAGATTCGCATTTGCGGTAGAACCAATGCTTAAAATTCCATAAGCACCCAAGGTGTCATAAAACGAGCACCAAATTGGATAATCGGCAGGATCGGCTTGATCGACACCAAATGATGAATTTGTCGCAACCACAAATGCACCTTTTGCACCATTGCTTTCGTTATACTGAATACGCATTTCAGCAGCATAAGCATAGGCCGCAACAACGGTTGCTTCATTTCCAGAGGAACCTGCGATGGGAAGAATCTGCGCATTCCAGTTTACTCCAGCAATTCCAATTGCATTATCACCTTTTGCTCCTATGATTCCAGAGACGTGAGTACCATGGTTGTCTGATGGCAAAACAGCATCATTACTGTATGCGTCCCAACCCGATACATCATCAATGTATCCATTATCATCATCGTCAATTCCGTTAGCAGGAATTTCGTTCCTGTTTTGGTAATAGCTATTTATTAAATCGGGATGATTCATTTGAAAACCACCATCAATTACGGCAATTACAACTGTATCGCCCGTTGCAGTAACACCACCAGTTGAAATATCCCAAGCAAGTTCTGCATCAATATCAGCTCCGGGTGTTCCTCCTGTTTGTCCTGTATTCTTAAGCGACCACTGTTGTGCATATGAAAAATCATTAGGAACTGTATTCCGTAATTGCACCTGATGATTGACCTGGGCCAATAGAACTAAGGGATTTTTCTGAAGTGTTTTAATAATTTGTGCTTCAATTCCTGGATTTGCTTTAAACAACCAAATGTGAAATCGTTTAGAGAGAATACGATCGGCCTTGAAATTCCAGTCGGAAAATTGATTATTTATTTGTCTTTCGAGTATTGCAGCAGACTTATTTCCTTGCAACTGAACGATAAACTCTCCCGCATGAAACTCGGATTGAGCAGATGCATGATTTGAGAAGAATAATCCAATGAAAATGAGAACTGTAAGAAATTGGATACGATGATTTTTAAATACTTGCATTTTCAAAGATACAAAGCAAAATGAAATAAAAAAAGGTGCCCGTTAGAGCACCTTTTTGAAGGAAAAATTTAATGATTAAGCCAAAACTTCTTTCACGCTATCTGCAGCTTCTTGCAAAAGAATTACGGATTTTACTCGAAGGCCAGATTCATCAATAATACGTTTTGCTTCTATTGCATTGGTTCCCTGAAGGCGCACAATGATTGGAACACGAATTTCACCAATGTTGTTGTATGCATCAACAATACCTTGAGCAACGCGATCGCAGCGCACAATTCCACCAAATATATTTACAAGAATTGCCTTTACGTTTTCGTCTTTCAAGATAATACGGAAAGCTTGTTCAACACGCGCAGCATCGGCAGTACCACCAACATCCAAGAAGTTAGCAGGATCTCCACCAGCAAGTTTGATGATATCCATTGTAGCCATCGCAAGTCCAGCACCGTTCACCATACAGCCAATGTTTCCATCCAACTTCACATAGTTTAAGTTATGTTCGCCCGCTTCCACTTCCGTAGCATCTTCTTCATGCACATCGCGCATTTCAACGATATCTGGGTGACGGAACAAACCGTTTTCATCCAAATTTACCTTCGCATCAACAGCGATGATTTTATTATCGGATGTTTTTAAAACTGGATTGATCTCGAACTGAGAAGCATCAATAGCATCGTATGCTTTATATAGCGATGAAATGAATTTCACCATTTGTTTGTTCGCTTCACCTGAAAGTCCAAGGTTGTATGCAATTTTTCGTGCTTGAAAACCTTGTAAACCAACACGAGGGTCGATTTCTTCACGAAGAATTTTTTCAGGAGTATCGTGTGCCACTTCCTCAATGTCCATTCCCCCTTCGGTTGTATAAATGATGATATTACGTCCAGTTTGACGATCGAGTAATACACTCATGTAAAACTCTTCTGTCTTTTCAGGACCTGGATAATATACATCTTGTGCGATAAGCACTTTACGAACGAACTTTCCTTCAGGACCCGTTTGAGGCGTTACAAGTGTCATACCCAAGATCTTCGAAGAAATTTCTTTCACTTCGTCTAGATTTTTGGCAAGTTTCACTCCACCGCCTTTTCCACGACCACCTGCGTGTACCTGCGCTTTCACAACCCACCAACCGGTACCAGTTTGTTCTTGCAATTGTTTTGCGGCCTCAACCGCTTGTTCTGGAGTTTCGGCAACAATACCCTCCTGAATAGCAACGCCGAAGCGCTTTAATATCGATTTACCTTGATATTCGTGAATATTCATTTTGACTTGAATTTGGGGCAAAAGTAGTAGTTTTTATTTCATGATGCTACAGGAATTTAAAATGATTACGATTCCATTTTATTTACTTTCAATCGTGCGCGACAAAACCTAAATTAGCCGAAAATCCATTTTCGTTAAAATGGAAACAAAACCGATTAATTTCATTGTATTCATTCATGATTAAGGCAAAATCACTTACGAAATCATTTGGTAAACTTCAAGTTTTAAAAGGTGTCGATTTAGATATTCAGCGTGGAGAAGTTGTTTCCATAGTGGGTTCATCGGGAGCAGGAAAAACCACATTGTTGCAAATTTTAGGAACCTTGGAGCGGCCTGATTCAGGTGAGATTGATTTTGATGGTGAAAATCCGATGGTCTTGAATGACCACAAACTCTCGGCATTTCGTAACCAACATATTGGATTTATATTTCAATTTCATCAGCTTTTGCCCGAATTTACTTCCATCGAAAACGTGATGATTCCGGGCATGATAGCCGGAAAACCCAAGGCCGAACTGGAACAACGAGCCAAAGAATTATTAGAGCGCCTTCGATTAACCGATCGTATGCATGCCAAACCAGGAACACTTTCGGGAGGAGAACAACAACGCGTTGCTGTTGCAAGAGCTCTCATGAACAAACCCAAAATCCTCCTAGCCGACGAACCCAGCGTAAACCTCGATTCTAAAAACGCCCGCGAACTGCACGAACTCTTTTTTGAATTACAGAAAGAACTCGGTCAAACTATTGTGATTGTTACCCACAACGAAGAACTCGCCGAAATGGCCAACCGTCGTTTGGTAATGGTCGACGGAAGATTTGCTTAATTCGTAATTCGTAATTGATAATTCGTAATTGCCAATTCGTAATTGATAATTCTTAATCCGTAATTGTTAATTCGTAATTTCTTTTTGCCCTAAAATTTGTTTCAATTGCTGTATTTTCTTAAACAGTAATTTTTTGAATATTGTAATTCGTTCCGGATACATCGTTCCTCATTGTTTAAACTATGAAGATGATAGCTATCCAACCCCCTATTTCAGCCCTGTCGGTATTACACCACTATTTCGGTTATTCGAGTTTTCGTCCATTGCAGGAAGATATTATTGAACGTATCTGCTCCAATCGCGATTGTTTGGTTTTGATGCCGACCGGTGGCGGTAAGTCGCTTTGTTTTCAGGTTCCTGCCTTGTTAAAATCGGGAACGGCATTGGTGGTTTCGCCATTACTTTCTTTGATGAAAGATCAAGTGGATGCTCTCTGCGCCAATGGCATTGAAGCGGCTACTTGGAACAGTTCGACGTCGTCCGATGAAGAAGCGTATATTTTTGAAGCATGTCGCAATGGGACATTGAAACTTCTATATGTTTCACCCGAACGTTTGCACACCTTATTAAATAAGTATTTATTCGATATCGATTGGTCATTGATCGCAATCGATGAAGCGCATTGCATCTCCAATTGGGGGCACGATTTTCGGCCGGAATACACCAATTTATTATCGCTTAAAAGCAAATTTCCGGAAATACCAATCATTGCGCTTACGGCAACAGCTGATGCAAGTACCCGCGAAGACATCGTCAAACAACTTAATTTAAAGGATGTCCAACAATTTATTGCTTCGTTCGATCGGCCGAATCTTTCCTTGGCCATTCGAGGTGAAATAAAGAAAGAAGTGAAGGATTTAGAGATTGCTCGTTTTATTCAGAAACGTAAAAACCAATGTGGAATCATTTATTGCAGCAGTCGACAAAAAACCGAAGATTTATCACGGTATTTAAGAAACCAAGGTATTGTGAGTGAGCATTATCATGCTGGAATGGAGTATCCAAAACGTGTTCATGTTCAAGACAATTTCATTCATGATAGAACCAACGTAATATGCGCCACCATTGCGTTTGGAATGGGAATCGATAAATCGGATGTACGCTTTGTAATTCATTACAATTTACCCAATAGTCTCGAAAGTTATTACCAAGAAATTGGTCGAGCAGGAAGAGATGGAATGCCCGCCGAAACACTCATGTATTACTCAAAAAGTGATTTTAGTTTACAAAGAAAGTATGCATTACAAAGTGGGCAGATTCAGCTTAATCTCCAAAAACTTGGTCTTCTCAAAGAGTTTGTAGAAAGTTCAACGTGCAGAAGAAAATTGCTTTTACACTATTTCCAGGAATCTCATCCAGGAAAGTGTGGCAATTGCGATAGTTGTTTAAAGCAGAATAATCACTTGCATATTGTTTATGAAAGGGAAGAACACCCCTACTCAAAAAATGCATTGTGGCAACATTTGAAAAATACGCGCAATGTATTGGCAAAGCAAGATAGAAAGCCATCTTACATCATATTCTCTGACAAAACCCTTAATGAAATGCTCTCCATTCAGCCAACAGCTTTGTATACCATAAGAAATGTGATTGGAATGAGCGAAACTAAATTTCGTAAATATGGACAAACTTTTTTCCTGGAACTGTCGCGATGGTATCGTAATCAGGAAATAAGTCTACCCAAAGAAAGTGTATTACATACATGGCTCTTGCTTAGAGAGGGAAAATCCGTTGATGAGATTGCAGACATTCGATGTCTGAGCCAAGGCAATATATACCAACATGCCGAGGTTTTGTATCGCATCAATTATCCTTTCAACAATTCGATTTTTTTAAGCGAAGAAAAACGCAAACGTATTGATTCGATGTTTTACGAATACCATCATCTGGGAAAACGGAAAGCGATATATGACTATTTCAAGGGAGAGATTTCCTACCAAGAAATTTCATTTTATCTAATTAGTTCAGTCGATTCGTTGTAAAAAACAACCAACCTAAATTATTTAACCAGACTCATTTCTTTCACCAAATGTCCTGCACCAGCAAACTTATCGATGATGAATAATGTGTAACGAATATCGGCTGTGATGTTGCGCACTTGGTTAATGTCGTAATACACATCGCTCATGGTACCTTCCCAGTTGCGATCGAAGTTTGTACCAATGAGTTGACCTTTTGCATTGAACACAGGACTTCCCGAGTTACCTCCAGTTGTATGATTAGATGCAGCAAAGCAAGTATGCAGTTTTCCATCTTTATCGGCATAGGGACCAAAATCTTTTTTCTCCAAAAGTTCTTTGAGGCGCGATGGAATTTCGTAATCGGAATTTCCTGAATTGTATTTCTGTAAAATGCCATCCGAAGTGGTGAACCATTTGTTTTGAACACCATCGGAAGTTGAATATCCTTCGGCTTTTCCAAAAGCTACTCGCAAAGATTGATTTGCATCCGGATAATACTTTTTCTCAGGTAAGACTTCTCGTTGCGCTTTCACATATAAACGATTCAATGGAATCAACTTAGACATGGTGGAATTGTATTGTTTCGCTACTTGATTCCGATAATGATCAAAATAGGAAAGTGCCAATTTAAATGCGATATCGTTTTTTATTTTGGATAATGTTGAAGAATCAGGATTGGCGAAAAGGGCATTTAGTTCAGATTCTTTAGCCAAAAAACTTTTATTAAAAACAAGAGTCGTGATAACCTCTGCTTCGGCTTTTGAAATGCCTTTACGCAATGATGAATTATTAAAGTCTTCAGGAATAAAAGGTGAAACCGAAATCTTATAATAATTAAAAATCATGGAAGTCATCGTTTCCCGATCGAGCGGCTCATAATAATCTTTAAAATGTGCGGCAATTCGCTCCTTCTGTGATTTTAACATTTCCATTCCCTTTTCCGATTTCCAGTCGATAGGAGCATTGAGCATGTCTTTAAATCCATAAGCAAATCGAAGAATCTCAATACTTAAAATACCTTCATTGAATAAATCCATTTCGGGTTGAATGGTATTGAGTGAGGTGTATTCTTTTTCGAAATCTGAAAGTAGATTTTTATAGGGTAAAAAAGTTGGATTTGCCTCAACTCGTCCTTGGAATTTCTTTTCGAATTCCTTTTTCATTGCAATAGCATTTGCACGAAATAACCCTTTCGATTCGCCTGCCCATTTTTTGTGGTAATTGCTCACTCCCGAATATTTATCAGCATACTTGATAAATGTTGCACGTTCAGCACTCATGTATTTGTCCATGATTTCGAGACGTTGTGCGCGCAAATCTACTTTCAAAGGATTACTCACATTCACAATTTGATCGACTGCAAATGATGTTAAATATTCATTGGTGCGTGCAGGAAAACCATACACCATAGTGAAATCGTTTTCTTTGATTCCACTGGTTGAAATAGGAAAATGATAACGTGGTTGAAAAGGAACATTTTCAGGCGAATAATCGGCTGGCTTGTTGTCTTTTCCTGCATAAATTCGGAACAAGCTGAAATCGGCTGTATGTCTTGGCCACATCCAGTTATCGCTGTCTTTCCCAAAGTTGCCGATGGTTTGTGGCGGAGCTCCAACCAATCGAACATCGTTAAACACTTCCATCACAAACAGCACATATTCATTTCCATTGTACATCGGTTTTACGATTGCTTGATAATGTGTATTCGCTGTTGCTTCTTGAACAATCTGTTGAACACGTTGTGTCACCATTGCTTCTCGTTGTGCTTCGTCTTTTGTTTTATCTAAACCCTCTATCAATCGTGCAGTAACATCTTCCATGCGAATAATAAATGTTACCGATAAGCCTGGATTGGGTAGTTCTTCCTGATGATTCTTCGCCCAGAATCCATCTTTCAAATAATCGTGATCCAAACTACTATGATCTTGAATTTGTCCGAAACCGCAATGATGATTGGTCAGTAAAAGTCCTTCTTTGCTGATTACTTCGCCCGTACATCCGCGTCCAAACAAAACCACCGCATCCTTCATGCTCGATTTATTGACGCTGTATATATCTTCCGCAGAAATTTTCATTCCCATGGCTTTCATATCTTTTTCGTTGAGTTGCTTCAACAACATGGGCAACCACATGCCTTCGTCTGCAAATAAGCGAGATGTTAGAATGAAAAAAGAGAGTATCAGAAATAAATGACGCATAGAATATTGATTTTTTAATAATAATGTTTGGGATTAATTACCAGAAATTGATCGTGCTTTATCCAAAGCGGCATTGAGTCCTTCGGGTTTGATTCCACCAGCTGTTGCATAAAAAGGCTGACCTCCTCCTCCACCATTAATTTCTTTCGCCAGCTCTTTCACTAAATTTCCAGCATGCATTCCTTGAGTTAAAGCATGTTCACCTAATGCAACAGTAATCATAGGTTTTGAACCACTGTGATGACCTAACACAAGAATCAAATCGGGGAATTGGGCTTTTAAGTCGAAGGCGATATTTTTAATTAATTCGGGAGAATCCAAATCGATTA
>JBIPLZ010000072.1:0-8559 GCA_044369395.1 Flavobacteriales bacterium
CCGTTTCATTGACAAAAGATGGAGTGAATTATGTGCAGAGTGAATTGACATATTTTGACAAAGATGCAGATTCAGATATTTATTATAATATCACAATGGCTGAAACGGAAGGCTATTTCTACCAAATTTTATCCTTTACATCTGAAGAAAATAGCATCAATGTGAAGGCTGATTTAACAGCATTGGGGTCTAGTTTAAAAGAAATTAATTGTCCTTAATGACTGATCAAAAAAACAACCCTCTTCACGGCATAACACTTGAAAATATTTTAATTCAGTTGCATGCTCATTATGGCTGGGAGCAATTGGCAACTTTTGTTCGTATTAACTGCTTCTTCGAAAACCCAAGTGTTTCTTCGAGCTTAAAGTTTCTACGAAAAACACCTTGGGCAAGAAGTAAGGTTGAGCAACTTTACATTGCTATGCTGAATGATATCAGCACAAAATCGTCTTGAACTCATTATTGTAGAAATATTTTTCATGCGCTAATGGATTTAAATTGGTTGTTCAAAATCACTAGAATTAGGTATTGAACACTGATTTTTTAATGCCGAATTTTAGAGAATTGTTTTCTCCTAAACAAAACACAGATTTTACATTTTAAAATCATATGAATTGCTTTTTGACTAAGGATTGAACTAAGCAATTCATCGTTTTAAATTTAAGAGAAAGGAAATTATTTCTAGGTTGCTTAACCTATGCAATTTTTATTATTGCTCCATCACCTGGAATGAATCGTACACATGATTTGTTTCGGGTGTTTGCTTTTTGAAGATCAAATAGTTTCGAATAAAAAAATCCCCGAAACCATTCAAATAGAAGGGAATCGGGGATTGTAGTTGAAACAAATTTCTTAACGAATAATCAGTTTTCCGCTTGAAATTCCTTGCTTAGAATTTACTTGATAAAAATACATTCCAGCAGCATAATCACGAGCATCAAATAATGTTGACTTGCCAGATTCCACGTTAAATTCGGCGATTTTTTCTCCCAATGCATTGAAAACCTGAACAAGAGAAGAGGACTTATCTTTTGTGTTTACTAAGAACTGTGTGCTGTTTGTAAATGGATTTGGATACACCTCAACATCAGAATTCAAAATATTTTCGGCAATTCCCGTTAAGCGATCTATGGTATGGATGGTTGTGTTTGTTCTAACTGGCTCATTGAAATCGAAATAAATATCTGCGAAATTATTCAACACGGTTCCATCAAGCTGATTCTGAACTGGGCTAATGTTGAAGTTTACAAATCCATTACTTCCTTCTAAATCGGAAGTACTATCCGGCAACATAATACCATTAAACGTCCAACGAACAACACGGGTGTTAATATCGATATGCATTGTATAATTGTGCGATGCAGCATTCATTCTTATGCTTTCTAAGATAAAGTCGTTGCTAATTGTGTCAATCAAAACAACATTCACAGCAGGTGCTGTTCCTGTATTTTGAAAACGAATAGTATACGACAAATCCGTATTTGGACGAATAATTCCTGTTTCGCCAATTCCTGAAGGAGTACCTTGTTTATCGTTTGGATCCCAAGAACCAACAACGGTTTGATGTAACGTATCGATGTTGTTTGAAGGATAATTATCGTTTAATGGTGTAACAACCACGTTATTAAACACCGGAGTGCCCAATACGAGAGAGGTTGACGCAAGAGAATTTTGATAAATATATGAGCATTGACCTGCAGGCAGATTACTGAAATTCCAACTTGCTGTATTGTTTGCAGCATTAAAGGTGCTCGGTTCAGGATAAAATACACTCGGCGAATTAATTGCCAACTGAGAATCCCAGTTATAGGTAAATGTACCTGACATTGCCGAAGCTCCATTATTGCAATATCCCAAATGTGTCATAACCGGGAAACCTGGAGTTACTGTTGAGATTTGAGTAATTGATGCTGACAAATCTTGCAAACTAGGATCGGCCCATAATCCAAAATTATTATTTCCATAGGTTTGACCTAATGTATTTGCATTGATCTGATAAACAAATGGCGCTGCAGGAATTGAAATCGCGAAACCATTTCCAGGATTGACCAACTGGATGGAATACGATCCAACTGGCACATTCAAGGTGTAAAATCCTGCTGCATTTGTGCTTACCCAATAATTACCAATGTGCACAGATTTAAAAGCTGCTGGTAATTCACCTGCGTTTTGCACACCATTGTTATTTGTATCATAAAAAACAGTTCCTGTAATTGTTACAGACTGATTCTGATAACCGAAGTCGAAACCAGTGATGGTTGTTCCTCCTGTTGTTGTGAAAGCATATCCTCCTGCATTAACAGGCAATGTTGGTAAATACAAATTACTCTGTGCTTGCCAATTGTATGCTATTAATTCAAATGTACCTGGAAATACGTTGAAGGAATAATAACCTGTTGAATCTGTGTAAGCAAACACACATGATAAAGAATCATTGGGATTAGTGGTTTGACAAAGTTGAACATACACGTTTCCAAATGGATTTTCGTTCGTATCGAACAAACCGTTTCCATTGGCATCATCCCAAACATATCCCGAAATGATATCAGTATTCTCAGTACCTAAATCCACCTGAACGCATGTACTATCGTAACAAGGGCCATCTGCATACACACACACTTGATGAACTCCGCCTGTCATGAAATTTAATGTTGCTGTTCCTCCAATCATTTGAGCCCAACTTTGACCCGACTGAATGGAATAATAAAGCATTGGATCGTAATTCAAAACATTCACTGTTAAGGTATTGCCATTGAGAATCGTTTCCAATTCTACATTGTATGTACAAGGCACATACACAGACGCACAGACTTGCTCAGTACATCCCAATGCATTACTTGCTGTAACGCACACTTGATGTTGTCCTTGTGCTAATGGATAGTTGAATGAGCTGCTGGTATTTGAAACAGGAGCACCATCAATTGTCCAAGAATATGACGTCCAGTTTTGACTGCTGTTCGCATTTAATTGCCACGTTCCATTGTTTTGATTTGTTGCAGTTAGGGATAAATCGACACAAGAAACTTGAGCAGCCCATCCATTTGCTGTTACCGTTACATCGGAAGTAAATTTAAATGTTAGAGATCCGTCTGGACTTGATGATGTATAGGAAACATTTGATAGAGTTCCATTTAAGTTAGCAATTAACGGGCTGCTCGACGAAGGGCCATTGTATATTTTCAAGTAATCGTAATTGAGTTCTAAATTCAAACTGCTAAACGCTATTCGGAGTTTTGCACCTGGTGTGGATGGATAAAGTGTTAATGTATAGTTCTGCGAATCTGTGTATTGTCCATTTGCTCCACCGGTATCGAAAAATTGTGCATTACACAAAGTCAAACTACCATTTTGCATTAGGACTTGCTGTCCACCGCTTGTATTACAACCAATTACTGCAGTTCCAGTTATCGTTTGCACACATCCACATCCGTCCGATACTTGAAGCACTATGGGATAAGTTCCGGCTTGAGTGTATGTAAAAATAGCAGTTGGAGTAATAGCTGTTTGTCCATTCGATTGCCAAGTGTAGGTATAATTATTACAACCTCCGGTTACAATTGCAGTCGCGGTTGCAGTTAGTCCATTTGTTGCTACCGACATTTGCGATAGCATATTGCTGCATGGCGTTACAACAACATCTTGGCAAACACTTCCCGAACAACCATTGGCATCCGTAACATTTAAACAAACAGAGTAAACTCCAGGAGCTGTTAAAATACCTTGTGCATAAGATGATGAATCAGAATTGATGGTTTGGCCATTTCCGAAATTCCAAGAATAGAGATAAGGAGCTTGGCCGCCACTTGCATATGCATAAAACTGATAAAGTCCTGGTGCGCCAGGGAACGATTGAAAAGAAACAGGTAAACTTGTACATGCAGCAACAGTAACCAATTCACATAAATTCGACGTACATCCGTTTGCGTCAATGGCATTAACACACACTAAATAAGTTGAATCTCCTGCAGGATAAGTATGTTGTGCAGTATATACGGAAGTTAAAATACCATTCTGAGAAGTACCATCCCCAAAATCGATTTGTAGATTTATTGGTAAAGCCTGGTTATTGAAACTCGACACATACAAGTTTAAGTTTTGCTGATTCATGGATGGCTGCATGTTGAGGTAATTACTAGCACATGCATTATCAATGAAGAAATTGGTGCACGTGGAATCCAAGCAGCCATTGACATCGGCAATAGTTAAACATGCTTCTTGTTGCCCATTGTTAAAAAAGATTGAAGGCGACTGAGATGTTGACGTTTGTCCATTACTGAAGTTCCAAATGTATGTAACAGGCAATACCGCATTTTGAAATTGAACACCGCCAAAAGTCACTAAACCACTATCGGAGATTGTTGATGTAAAAGATGGATTCAAATTACATGGATTAATAATTTGAACCGTCAATACACCATATGCACACCAACTCGTTTGAAGCGAATCGAAAATTGTTAATTCTACAATGTAAACGCCTTCTTGGTCATAAGTATGGCTCTGAAACTGACCACTTGAAAAGCTACCATCACCAAAATTCCAACTGTAAAACGAATTGCCTATAGGGGCTTGATTGTTCGTTCCTACAGTAATCGAATTACCCGATTGCTGGAGTAAATCAACAACTGCCTGATTGGGACATTGTGAATAAAGCTGTGTTGTTATGGTTGTAAGCGCAATGAACAACAGATAGAATAAATATATGCTTCGATTCATGGTATGGAATTTATCAAATACGAAAGTAAATTTTCTTTCCATACAAACACATATTCATGCACAATAAAGTGAGATCTGTCTTACGCATTCATGGATTAAAATCGTTTAATTTTATTAGTCTGAACAGGTGTTATCGGCAATTTATTCACCCTTATTAAATCCAATTTCAGGAGCTATTTCAAAGCATATAATCTCATTTTAATTTCTATAGCCATCTATTCAATTAATTTCAAATCCAAATCTCGAGTTCACATTGTTTAATAAAGATAATTTATGAGGACAACATTATTAACTCAGCTCAATTTTGGCAATTTTTCCACTGCAAACGAATGGATGAATGGCAATTGGATTACATTTTTTAAGTACCTCGAGTTGTCGGCTATCATTATCATTGGATTGGCGTTCTGCTTTCTTTTTGTCTTTTCATTCAAACTACTCCGAAAACAAAAAGAGCGTCCAATTGGAAACTTTCTTCGGGTTTTACAACTGTTCTTTTTTATTGGATTCATTTCATCTGTTGTATTTAGTCTGAGTATTTGGTTTGGGTTTTACGAGACCAAAATCCTTTTGCTTTCCGCAACAGCCATCATGTTATGTATTACCGTTTGGGGGTTTGTAAAAATCTATCCGCATTTGTTCGATTTAGTAAGTCCTGCCCAGTCCGAAATAAATGTCATGAAACGAACGGCCGAACTTGCCGAAATGAACAATAATTTAATTTCGATGCATGTCGATTTGGACAATTATTATCAAGCTGCAAATCGTGATATTACATTATCTGCAAAAATTATTGGGGAGCAGATTCAATTGATTAAAAATGAATTGGGAGCATTTAGTGTTACAGAAAAACGAAAACTTCGCCGCATTGAGAATGAAATAAACACGATTGAATCGACGGTTTTAACATTTAACGAATTAATAAATTCTATTAAAAATCCATACGAGGATATTGAAGAAGTTCAGATTCCTGAATTGCTTCTCGAAATCTTTAAAGAGAACGAAGGGCTTTTTCGAAAATACAATGCCTTACTTCACGAACAGCTATCAGAATTCACACTCATTTATTCGCGCAGTGGGTTGAAATGCATTTTAAACAACCTCATCATAAACTCGCTCAAATACTCATCTCCCGAAAGACGAGCTGAAGTTTGGCTTCGTAGTTTTATTTCAGATGGACGTTTTATTATAGAGGTAGAGGACAATGGCCTTGGTATAGACTTGAAACAATATCAAAACCGACTTTTCAAAATGTTTAAACGGATTTATTTTCATGTAGAAGGATCAGGAATTGGTTTATTCAGTGTCAAACAACTTATTGAACGAAAAGGCGGTTCCATTGAAGTTGAAAGTGAACCAGACAGAGGTTCTGTTTTTAGAGTGTTGATTTGAACTATAGATCAACTTATTCACACTTACGTTCAAAACTCTTTTATAAACTCATTTGCTTTTCCTTGTCCTAAAGTTTTACTCGACGTAATTTCGCGACATGGCAAACATCATCGAACTCCAACGAACTGCTTCCCAAGTTAGAAGAGACATTTTACGTCAGGTCCACGCTGTTAACTCTGGTCACCCCGGTGGTTCTCTTGGCTGTACTGATTTCTTGGTAGCACTATACTTTCATCATCTTAAACACAATGCTTCTCCATTTAGCATGGATGGGATTGGGGAGGATTTATTTTTCTTATCAAACGGACATATTTCGCCTGTTTGGTATAGCGTTTTGGCACGTAGCGGCTATTTTCCAGTTGATGAACTGAGAACATTCCGCAAACTCAACTCGCGTTTGCAAGGACATCCAGCTACCGAAGAAGGTCTGCCAGGAATTCGTGCGGCATCAGGATCTTTGGGACAAGGTTTATCGATGGCCATTGGTGCAGCACAATCCAAAAAACTCAATGGCGATTCTCAGACGGTGTTCACATTGCACGGAGATGGTGAATTACAAGAAGGTCAAATTTGGGAAGCCGCCATGTATGCCGCTGCATACAAAGTAGATAATCTCATTGCAACAATTGATGTAAACGGACAGCAGATTGACGGTCCAACAGAAAAGGTTTTATCGCTTGGAAACCTGCGTGCAAAATGGGAAGCTTTCGGGTGGATTGTTTTGGAAATGGAGGGTAACGATATGCAAAAAGTGGTTGAAGGCATAGAAAATGCAAAGGGACATATTGGAAATGGAAAACCTGTCGTTATACTCATGAAAACGGAAATGGGTGCCGGTGTCGATTTTATGATGGGAACACATAAATGGCATGGGGTTGCTCCCAACGACGAACAACTGACACTTGCTCTTGGGCAATTGGAAGAAACATTAGGCGATTACTAGAATTTTCATTTGTTTAAATTGAATTCTGAACGAATTAAATGATGATGTATCGAACGAATTATGATCGCGCTTCTTTGTCCGTTGTCGGTACTTCGCATTTTTATTTTCCAGTAAAATGGAATTCAGATTTATTGTTCCCATACAGCATAAAAGTTCTTCTTGTTCTTTCACTGTTGTTTCTGGGTGTTTTTAATGTGGAAGCTCAACAAAGAACTGCGGCAAAACCAATTGCAACTGCTCCAATCCCTCCACCACTAACCCGCATTCTGCTCATTTTCGATTGCTCTAACAGCATGTTCGGCATTTGGGAAAGCGACTCCAAGTATAATATTGCCAAGCGTTTGGTGAGTTCAATGGTTGATAGTTTAGGCGTTGAACCCAATGTTCAATTGGCATTGCGCTGCTACGGTCATCAGAAAAAATATCCTCCTCAAGATTGTGACGACACCAAGTTGGAAGTTCCGTTTGCACGCGATAATGGTTACCTCATTAAAAATAAACTCAACAAACTCGCACCGAGCGGAACGACGCCAATAGCACTTTCCTTGGAGGCCTGCGCCAAAGATTTCCCTGATACAAAAGCCCGCAATATTGTATTGCTTATTACCGATGGCAAAGAGGAATGTGGTGGCGATCCTTGTGCAATATCAGCTGCATTGCAGAGTAAAGGAATTGTATTGAGACCATTCATTGTAGGTGTTGGCAAGATGGATCCAGACATTACCAACTCATTCAATTGCATTGGAAATTATTATGACGCCTCGAGCGAAAGTTCATTCAAACAAGTGTTGAATGTCATTATCACCCAAGTTTTAAATACCACTTCCTGTCAAGTAAATCTGCTCGATAAAAATGGGAAACCCACGGAAACCGACGTGGCTATGACCTTCTATGATCAAAAAACGAATCAAATAAAATACAACCTTGTTCACACCATGAATAACCGCGGCGTGCCCGACACCTTGCGAATTGATGGCTTAAGCACATATCGAATTGTTGCGCACACATTGCCGCCCGTTGAGAAAAAAGATGTTCAGTTAGTTGCCGGAAAACATACGGTAATTCCCATCGATGCACCTCAAGGGTTTTTAAACCTAAAAGCAGGCGAAGGCGCAACATACCGCGATTTGCAATGCATCATTCGCAAAGTAAATGAAATGCAAACCTTGGATGTAATGTCTTTCAAGGAAACTCGAAAACTCATTGTTGGAAAATACGATTTGGAGATTCTAACGCTTCCTAGAACGTATCTTAAATCGGTTGATATTTCTCAAAGCTACACCACCACCATCAAAATTGACGAACCCGGAACAGTTAACTTCCAACTACCATTGCAAGGAGTTGCAAGTATTTTAATGGAAGAAAAGGGATCTATGGTTTGGGTTTGTAACCTCAACGAAAATACAAATCAAGACATCGTGCGCCTTCAACCTGGAAAATACAAAGTTGTTTTTCGAGGCAAGGGCATTCGGGAAACACTATTTACAATCGAAAAAAACTTCACCGTTCAACCA
>JBIPLZ010000073.1:0-8536 GCA_044369395.1 Flavobacteriales bacterium
GAAAGACTGTGAGATAGAAACCTTTGGCGATTTGCTGAATTGGTTTCCCTTTCGTTATGTCGATCGAACACGTTTTTATGCAGTTAATGAAGTTTCGGAAGACCTGCCCTTGGTTCAAATTATTGGACGATTGGAGAACATTAAAATGCAAGGTTCTGGGAAAGGCAAAGAACGTTTAACGGCCATCTTGCGCGATAAAACGGGAACGATTGAGCTTGTTTGGTTTCAGGGAATAAAATTCGTTCAGGACAAAATTCGACCTGGAATTGATGTGATTGTTTTCGGGAAGCCCACACAATTCAACAATTCCATCAATATGGCGCACCCTGAAGTGGAAGTTTATAGCGCCGAAAAAGCAGCTCGTGCACCACGCCTGCAACCTGTTTACAACAGTTCCGAAGCCATGAAACGGGCTTGGCTCGATAGTAAGGGCCAATCGCAAATTATTCAACAATTGCTTCAACGCATCGGCAATCAAATTGAAGAAACATTGCCTGAATACCTTATTAAACAACACCAATTAATATCGCTCAAACAGGCCTACCAATTTATTCATCAACCCAACAATGCAGAGGAGTTAAAAGCTGCCGAAACGCGTTTGAAGTTTGAAGAATTGTTCTTTTTGCAGTTGCGTTTAATTCGTCAGAATCGCATCAATAAACAATTATTAAAGGGGTTTCCATTCGAGATTATTGGCGATACATTCAATAATTTCTATCATAATCATCTGCCATTTCAATTAACGGGAGCTCAAAAACGCGTCCTCAAAGAAGTACGAGCTGATGTAGCTAAACCCATACAAATGAATCGTTTGGTGCAGGGTGATGTAGGAAGTGGAAAAACCATTGTGGCGTTTATGAGTATGCTTATGGCCATCGACAATGGTTTTCAAGCGTGCTTGATGGCTCCAACCGAAATCTTAGCGCAACAGCATTTTTCAGGTTTGAGCGAAATGGCCGAAAAAATTGGAGTGAAAATCCGCTTGCTTACAGGTTCTACAAAGAAGAAAGATCGAACCATACTTCATCAAGAACTTGAAAGTGGCGAACTGCATATTGTGGTTGGAACGCACGCTCTGCTTGAAGATAAAGTGCTTTTCAGAAATTTGGGTTTTGTGGTTATTGACGAACAACATCGGTTTGGTGTGGCTCAACGTGCAAGACTTTGGGCAAAGAACACGCTTCCTCCGCATGTGCTTATCATGACGGCAACACCTATTCCTAGAACACTTGCCATGACACTTTATGGCGATTTGGATATTTCCATCATCGATGAATTGCCTCCTGGTAGAAAACCCATTGTGACCAAACATCAGTTCGATAAAGACCGTCCCGCGGTTCTCAATTTTATCAAAGAGCAAATTCACCTTGGGCGACAGATTTATGTGGTATATCCGCTCATTGAAGAAAGCGAACAACTCGACTACAAAAATTTAATGGATGGGTACAATCATCTGCAAGATTGGTTTCCGAGTCCGCAATACCAGTTAAGTATTGTGCATGGACGCTTAAAGTCGGTGGACAAAGAATTTGAGATGCAACGCTTCATCAAGAAACAAACGCAAATCATGGTTGCCACGACGGTTATTGAAGTGGGTGTAAATGTGCCCAATGCATCGGTCATGATTATTGAAAGTGCCGAACGATTTGGTTTGTCTCAATTGCATCAGTTGCGCGGTCGAGTAGGGCGGGGAGCTGATCAATCGTATTGTTTGTTGATGTCAGGATTCAAACTGAGTACCGAAGCTAAAATTCGTTTGGAAACGATGGTTCGCACTAACGACGGATTTGAAATTGCGGAAGTCGATTTGGAATTACGTGGCCCCGGCGATTTACAAGGCACCCAGCAAAGTGGCGATTTGGATTTGAACATCGCCGACATCAGTAAAGACAATCAATTGCTTGTGTATTGTCGTCAGCTGGCTCAATCACTATTAGATAAAGATCCCGATTTGCAATTGGAAGAGAATCAAAAGCTCAATGTGCAATTGAGAGTGTTAGAGAAACGAAAGATGGATTGGGGAAGGATTTCCTAAAGATATTATCACCAACATTTTCCAGATTCACCCAATAAAAAAACGCCTGTCTCGATGAAGAAACAGGCGTTTGAAAACGTTAGATTTTAATTACGATAACTGAGCAGAAGCGCGTTTACGTGTGTTTTCATCCAAATGGATTTTACGAATACGTAAAGCGTTTGGAGTAATTTCTACATACTCATCTTTCTGAATGTATTCCATTGACTCTTCCAAAGAAAATTTAATGGCCGGAGCTATACGCATTTTATCATCCGATCCGGAAGCACGCATGTTCGTTAATTTCTTCTCTTGGGTGATATTCACCACCATATCGCCTGCTTTGTTTTGCTCGCCGATAATCATTCCAGTGTAAACATCTTCACCTGGATCAACGAAGAAATACCCGCGATCTTGCAATTTGTCAATCGCATACGCAATGGATTTACCCGGATCTTTAGCGATGATAACACCATTGGTACGTTGAGGAATATCGCCTTTCCATGGCTCGTAATCTTTGAAACGATGAGCCACAATTGCTTCACCAGCCGAAGCAGTAAGCAAGTGGTTACGAAGACCAATAATTCCACGTGCAGGAATTTCGAACTCCAAATGTTGCATGTCGCCTTTCGGTTCCATCACACGTAAATCACCTTTACGTTGACTCACCAATTCGATTACTTTACCCGAAAATTCATCAGGTACATCAATCGTCAATACTTCAACAGGTTCGTGTTTAACGCCGTCAACTTCTTTAATAATAACTTGAGGCTGTCCAACTTGCAATTCATATCCTTCGCGACGCATGGTCTCGATAAGGATAGAAAGATGCAGAATTCCACGACCAAAAACCAAGAATGAATCGGCCGAACTTGTAGGTTGAACGCGAAGTGCAAGGTTTTTTTCTAATTCTTTTTCTAAACGTTCTTTTAAGTGACGAGATGTTACGAACTTACCATCCTTACCATAAAATGGTGAGTTGTTGATGGTAAATAACATACTCATCGTTGGCTCATCCACGTCAATGGGAACAAGACCTTCCGGATTTTCGAAATCGGCAATGGTATCCCCAATTTCAAATCCTTCAATTCCTGTTAAAGCACAAATATCTCCAGCAACAACCGATGGAACTTTGGCTTTACCCAAACCTTCGAATGTATAAAGTTCGCGAATTCTTGATTTAACAACAGATCCATCACGCTTTACAAGGCTTACGGGCATATTTTCTTTCAATTCACCACGAAGCAAACGACCCACACAAATTCTTCCAATGTATGTGGAAAAATCAAGGGAAGTAATCATCATTTGGGGAGTTCCTGCAGGTTGCAATGGAGCAGGAATTTCAGATACGATTGTATCTAACAAATATTCAAATCCGTCGGTTGGAGTTTTGTAATCTGGTCCCATCCAACCCATTTTAGAAGAACCGAAAACGGTTTTAAATTCCAACTGTTCTTCGGTAGCATCCAAGTTAAAGAACAATTCAAAAACCGCATCATGAACTTCATCTGGGCGGCAATTTGGCTTATCCACTTTATTAATAATTACAATAGGTTTCAAACCTAATGCAAGTGCTTTTTGAAGTACGAAACGCGTTTGAGGCATTGGGCCTTCAAAAGCATCAACCAACAATAATACACCATCAGCCATGTTCAATACACGTTCTACCTCTCCGCCAAAGTCGGCGTGGCCCGGAGTATCAATGATGTTAATTTTTACATCTTTATAACGAACAGAAACGTTCTTGGAAAGGATCGTAATCCCTCTTTCGCGTTCCAAATCGTTGTTGTCGAGAATCAAATCTCCGAACTGTTGATTATCACGAAACAGCTTTGTTTGGTGAAGAATTTTGTCAACGAGGGTAGTTTTTCCGTGGTCAACGTGGGCAATAATGGCAATGTTTCTAATTTGCTGCATGGCTCGTTTTTGGCGGTGCAAAAGTAGTCAATTTTACTGATTTACAATGCATAAGTGAATATTCATTTTCAGTTAATTTTAGTGTGCTTTTAAATTCACATTCGATATTAAAATGTGATGTAAAATAGATTACAGGTTTTCTGTATGTCAAGTATGTACTACTTTTGCGGCATGTTTCGCATATTCATCCTGTTGATTTCTATAGTTCTATGGCCATCGTGTAAAAAACCGTATGTGGGAAATTCGTATGTGCCTCCTTCCATTGCTTTGAGCTTTTCGGAATGTGCCTCTCCTCCAAGTCCAGATTATAGCAATAATGAACATTGGGCGGCACTTCCATTTCGAAAAGACATGGCTGATAGCGTGCCGAATACAAGCGTTTCCGATGGACAATCAACTGCAGCGGTAGACGTTTTTTTTCTGCACCCCACCTTGTATTTGGAATCTGTAGACCAAAAAAAATATACATGGAATGCCGATGTGAACGATCCTGAAATGAATGCTAAAGTGGATGGAAGCTCTATTTTAAATCAAGCAAGTGTTTTCAATGGTTCTTGCCGAGTGTATGCTCCTCGGTATCGTCAAGCACATATAAGTTCATTTTTCACATCCGATCGAAAAAGTGGAGAAGCGGCTTTGGAATTGGCCTATCAAGATACCAAAACTGCATTTGTATATTACATAAAACAGTATAATCAAGGACGTCCTTTTATCATTGCGGGGCATAGTCAGGGAACACAACATGCTGGGAAAATTATTCGAGAGCTAATCGAAAATACAGAACTCGAAAAGCAATTAGTGGCTGCGTATGTTATTGGAATGCCTGTTCCCAAAGGGTATTTTAAATCGTTACCTGTTTGCGATAATCCCGATAAAACCAATTGTTATGTTACGTGGGCTACTTATCAAAGAGGATTTTATCCCGAAAATTATAAGAGTTCGGGTTACGACAAAGGTGTTTGTGTAAATCCTTTAAGTTGGAAAACCGATTCAACATTAGTTTCTAGAAACGAAAATGCGGGTGGTATTATTTGGAAATTCAATAAAGTAATAAAACGAATTAATGGAGCGCAAGTGAATAATGGCATTTTATGGATAGACAAACCGCACGTTCCAGGAAGAATGTTTATTAAAATGAATAATTACCATGTGGCTGATTACAATCTTTTCTGGTTTAACATTCGCGAAAATGTAAAGCAACGAACATCGGCCTTTATTCAGAATCAAGCTTCTATCTAAATGAATTGAGTTTTTTTCGCTTTAATAAATTGATTCGCTTTAATAAATTGATTAGTTTTGAAAAAATAAAAATCCCATCATGAAGCATTTATATTCAATCGTTTTCATGCTTTTTAGCATTGTAACATATTCTCAAAGCTGTCCTTCAGGATACAGTGAGATTATCGTTCAAATTGTTCCTGATCAATATGCCTATGAAATTTCATGGGATATACTCAACAACGGAACTATTATAGCAAGTGGCGAGTCAAATAGCGATACAGTCTGTGTTCCCAATAATAGCTGTGTTCAGGTTCAGATTCACGATTCTTATGGCGATGGTATTTATTTACCAGGTGGTTATTGGATTTACCTTAATGGTGTCGAATTGGCGCAGGGTGATGATTTCGGTTTTGAAGCGGAACATAGTATTGCATGCCCTCAAGGAAGTACTTGTAGTCAGCCCTTGGCAATAAGTACTGGAAGTTATACTTCACAATTTGAAGACACTTGGTACACCTATACGCCAAGTATTTCAGGAATGTATGTGCTAAGTACATGCGGAACAAATACTTGTAATACCGCACTTTGGGTATTCCAAAACTGCCCAATTGTAGGTGTAACAGATGGTCCAATGGGTGCTTATACGTTCAACGATGATGCAGCAGGATGTGGAACACAATCGTCGATAAATGTGATGATGCTTGCCGGAGAGTCCTACATTATTCGAGTTGGTGATATTAATAATGGATGTTCAAGCCCAATAAACTTTAGTCTCAATTACAACGGCCCCATTTCGGGATGTATGGATGTGAATTCTTGCAACTATAATCCATTGGCAACTTTCGATGACGGAACTTGCATCTACTATCCCAACCCAGCATGCCAAGGCCCCGATTTAGCATTCGATTCTGCTTCTTTCGTTTCTTCTCTTTCACTTACAACCCATACCACTTCGGGTTGTGATATTTCGGAGGATTGCGTTACAGGTTATGGTTTACGTTACGTAATTCAGTTTACATCCAAAATCGATAATATAGGAACAAGCGATTATTACATTGGAACACCTTCTACCCAACCTGGAATGTTCAATACCATCAATTGTCATGGTCATACACATTACGAAGGCTATGGCGATTATCGTTTGTATGACGCACAAGATAACATCATTCCAGCTGGACATAAAAATGGGTTCTGTGTAATGGATCTATGTGGATTTGGCCAGTACAGTTGTGGTAATATGGGAATCTCTGCAGGTTGTTACGATGTGTATGGAGCAGGTACACAATGTCAGTGGATCGATATTACTGATGTTCCAGAAGGAGATTATCGTCTTGCAGTAATTGTAAACGCTCAACATTTACCCGATGCATTAGGTCGACAGGAAATGAATTATGTAAACAATGCTCTTCAAGTATGTTTAAATATAACCCGTGATGCGAATAATGTTCCTTCTTTTTCAGTAATTAACGGATGTGAACCTTTTGTGGATTGTGCGGGTGTACCGGGTGGAGCCTCAATTATGGATTGCAATAATGAATGCGGAGGATCTGCCATTTTTGGAAATACAGTGCCCGATTCATTAGTGAATCACCAAGATTTGAATGGGTATTTTGGTATTTTTCAGCAAGATAATGCGGCTGTGATGCCATGTTATGACTTAAACAGCGATGATCATTTAACCGTTTACGATGCAGCTCTCGAGGCATGGTGTCTAAATTCTGCAGCAAATGGATCTGGTCTAGCTCATTGTTACTTTCCGCGCGATGTTATCAATCCAAATGATTCAACTGGGATTGCCATCACTGCTGCCAATTTCAACAGTAATTACATTGATGTAGAATTACGTTCTTCTCGTGCAAATATTATGGGATGGCAGTTTCAAGTAAGCGGTATTCACATGACTGATGTGGTTTCTTTAACCAACTCTATCGACATGCCGATGCTGTTAGGAAGAAACGTAAATCGTAGTGAAGTTTTTGCTCTATACAATGGCGATAGCATGTTAGTTAGTTCTGAAACGGCGAATCCAATTTGTCGAATCTATTTTGATGAAGTTATTTCCAATCAGATTTGCATTTCAGAAATTATAGATATTCCCAATACAATTGGTGAACGTACTATTACAGAAATTTATGGAAATTGCGTAGAAGTTCCATTGGGAATGAATACCATCTCTGAACGATCACATTTAACCATCATGCCTAATCCTGCAAAAGAAATGGCTTGGGTAAATGTGCCGGAAGGAAGTTGGAAAGGAAGTTGGGAATTGCTTGATGCGATGGGACGTGTTGTGAAAAATATCAATCCAACTACATCAAATCAGGCACAATTGTTTTCTATCGATTTAAGCGATTTGAGTATTGGTGTTTATATACTCCGTATTCAAGATGCCGAAGGTAGAACGGCGATTGGTCGTTTGGTTAAAAACTAAATCAAAACACTCATTACAAATTTTTCAAAACCCCGGTAATCCCGGGGTTTTGTTTTTTAAGACATTCTTTAAGAACCTTATTTGAGGTCATTTGTTTGCTCAATGGATTACTAACTTTGCCTTGTGTTAATTTACCCCGACGACAATTTTTCCCGTTTTGAGTTTGACCGAATTCGATCAATCATTGAAAGCTATTGCCGAAGTATAGGCGGAAAAGAACTCGCTCAGGAACTTTCACCAACATTTGAATTTGATGCATTGCTAGTTCAGCTTCAACGTGTAAAAGAATACGTTGATATAAAACGAAGCGGAAGCGATTTGCCTAATTCAACTTTCCCAGATATACGTCGAGAGTTACACCTTTTAGGAATTGCCAATTCTGCATTACAAGAAAAACAATTCATGAACATTCGTGAGGTTTCGGATGTGGTGAATAATTTATTGCAGTATTTGAAAGATAAACGGAGTGTGCTTCCTGCAATTTGCGGAATTTTTAATCCAGTACATTTCACCAAAGAAATAATCGACTCCATCGATAAAGTGCTCGATCCATCTGGCATTGTCAAGTCATCGGCCTCTCAAGAACTTGCTGATATTCGAAAAGATCTAGCTCATTCTCGTCGAGAATTGGATAAAGTTTTCCGATCACAATTAAATAAGTTGAAAAAGTTGGGCTGGCTCGCCGATACCGAAGAAACAGTTTACAACGGAAGGCGCGTTTTATCTATTCTCGCTGAGCAGAAACGAAGTGTAAGCGGATTAATTCAAGGAAGCTCCGACACCGGAAAAACAACCTTTATCGAACCCATCGAAACGGTCGATTTGAATAATGAAGTATTTGATTTGCTTCAACGCGAACGACGCGAGATCATTCGAATTTTACGTGTGTTAACAGCCAACATGCGTAAGCATCATCCTCTAATTGTAAGCTACGAACTCGTTTTAAGTACATT
>JBIPLZ010000074.1:0-8535 GCA_044369395.1 Flavobacteriales bacterium
TGTCTACATCCAAAACAGCACATACTTCATTTTTAGCATCACGAATCGGGATAACAATTTCGGATTTTGAATGGCTGCTACAGGCTATATGACCTGGGAATGCATCAACATCGGGAACGATAATAGTGGTATTATCTGCCCAAGATTTTCCACAAACGCCTTTTCCTTTGTTTATCCTGGTGCAAGCAACGGGTCCTTGAAATGGTCCTAATACGAGTTGCTCATTTTGAACTCGGTAAAATCCAATCCATAAGAAATGGAAGCATTCAAACAATGCTGCCGCAGTATTGGCTAAGCAAGCAGTTTCATCTTTTTCATCTCCCAATAACGATGAAATTTTGGGGAGTAACTCAGAATACCGAGCAGCTTTATCTTCTAGCGAAGTTTCGAAAAAAAGTGTTTCAGACATGTTTAATGCATAAATCCGATAATTTCACGAACGTCTTTCAGCGTTTGAGAGGCACTAATACGCGCTTTTTCGCCACCCATCGCCATCACTTTTTTAAGATAAGTTTCATCTGCCTGCAACTCTTTAATTCGCTCTCTTATTGGGTTGGTAAACAGGATCATATCTTCGGCTAATTGCTTTTTCATATCGCCGTAACGAATGGTGCATGCATCGTAATTGTCTGAGAAAAACTGATATGTTTCCTGCTGGGAAACAAGCGACATCAATAAAAATAAATTATTGATTGCTTCTGGTTTTACTTGATTAGGCTCCGTTGGACCACTATCGGTGACGGCTCGCATAACTTTTTTGCGAATTTGTTCGGGTTCTTCTCCCAGAAAAATAGCATTTCCTTCACCTTCACTTTTCCCCATCTTACCTGATCCATCTAACCCGGGAACTTTTACCAAATCTTGCCCAAAATTGTAGGCATAGGGCTCTGGGAAATAGTCAACATTGTATAAATGATTGAATCTATTCACGAAGTTTCGCGCCATTTCGAGATGCTGTTCTTGGTCTTTTCCAACAGGCACTTTGGTTGCTTTGTGAATGATAATATCGGCAGCCATCAAAACGGGATAGGTAAGAAGACCCGCATTTACATTGTCTGAATGTTTTCTGATTTTATCTTTAAACGAAGTGCAGCGCTCCAATTCCCCAACATAAGCAAACATGTTAAAGAGCAAATACAGCTCCGAAATTTGTGGGACATCGCTTTGGATATACAGTGTACAAATCTCCGGATCGAGACCTGCAGCTAAATATTCTATAAGCACATTCTTAACACTTTGCTTAAAATCGCCTGGCTTGGGATGCGTTGTTAATGCATGCATATCGGCAATGAAAAAGAAGCAACGCTGCTCATGTTGCATCTTTAAGAAGTTTTTCACTGCCCCAAAATAATTACCAATATGAAGATTTCCGGTACTTCGAATACCGCTTACTACCGTTTCCATATGGCAAAACTAATAGAAATTGTGGCAAGAATTTTACGAATCGCTTCTTCTCATCAATTGAATGATTAGTTCTTTGTCACGAATGCGCTCACTTAACAAGGAATTCTCTTGTTCTAGTTTCTCCGATTTGCGCTTTAGATCTTCGTAATTTTTAAGTTCCTCTAAGGGATCTTCCAATTGTTGTACAAGAGAATTCTTTGACAAAGGAATACTATAAAGTCGAAAAAAATCGAATTCTAAAGCTTCAGATATTTTCAACAAAAGTCCGCTGTCAATACTCTTTCTGCTAAAAATGTCATAAACATTATTTCTGTTTGTATCTATTTTGCGCGAAAAGTCAACGACTTTCATCCTTTTTTTTCGAAGGCGCTCTTGGATTTCTTCACCGATGTGGATCATATTTTCAAAAATAAATAGCTTTTTTTAAAAATAATACCAATCAAATGCAATAAAATATTTTGCGTGTTTTTAGAAATACCCAATAATTATCCTAGAATGTTTTATAAAACATGTCAATTGTCAAATGAATTACAACAATGTCACATTAATTTCTTAAGGAATTCTGTAAATAATTGAAAATGACATCCATTATTATTCTTTGGTTCAATTGTGTGCATCTTGATCTATCCACCACTTTGTTATGCGAATAAACTCAGTGGGGTTTTCGGCATGCAGCCAATGTCCTGCGCCTTGCATGATTTCGAATTCGGCGTTGGGGAAGTAGTTAAGTATATCGGAATAGTCCGATGGAATAATGTAATCACTTTTTCCTCCATGAAAAAATAGGGCTGAGGTAGTGCAAATTCCCCGGGGTAATTGTTCTCCAATGCGATTTATTTCAGCAGAAATAATGGGTAAATTAAATCGCCAAGAGAAGCCCCCCACATCATTTCTATGTAGATTTTTTAAAAGAAACTGCCGCGTGCCCATATCGGGAATAAAGAGAGAAAGTTCATTCTCCGCATCTGTGCGAGAAGTTAATGAATCCAAATCAAGCTGATTTAAACCGAGCAAGATCTTTTGATGGTGAGGTTCATAAAAGCGTGGGCCAATATCTGCAATAATTAATTTATTGAGTCTTTCGGGATATTTGAGTGCAAAAAGCATAGCCACTTTACCTCCCATGCTATGCCCGATAAGATGCATTTTTTGAATCCCGAGATGATCAATCGTTTCCAATAAATCATCCGCCATTACATCGTAATTCATCGCATTGTCATGCCCCGATTGCCCATGATTCCTTAAATCAAGGGTGTAAACAGTGAACTGTTCACCTAGTTTTCGAGCAATACTTGTCCAATTATCACTTTGTCCAAACAACCCGTGCAGAATTATTAATGGTTCCCCCAATCCAAAATGTCTTTCAAACAGTATCATTAAGCTGTCTTAAATAAAGTTGAACCGTGTTTTCCAATCCAAGATATAATGCCTCCGAAATTAAAGCATGGCCGATAGAAACTTCCAATAGGTGAGGCACATGCTGAAAAAAGTACCGAAGATTTTGACTATTCAAATCGTGCCCCGCATTTATTCCTAGGCCCAGCGAATGAGCTCGAATTGCAGCTTCGCGGTATGGAGCGACTGCAGCCTCTTTGTTATTGTTATATTGAACAGCATAATTTTCGGTGTACAACTCAATGCGTTCCGTTCCGGTTTCCGCCGCCGAATCATATTGATTCAATTCCGTTCCCAAAAAAATGGAAGTTCGAATTCCGTGAGAATGCAGTTCTTCAACAATTTCTTTTAAAAACGCTTTGTGTTGAATTGTATCCCAGCCTGCATTTGATGTTATTGCTTCGGGGGCATCTGGAACCAACGTAACCTGATGTGGTTTTACTTTGCAGACTAAATCCATGAATTCCCGAGTAGGGTAGCCTTCTACATTCAATTCTGTAGTCAAAATGGGTTTTAACATTTCTACATCGCGGTATGTTGCATGTCGTTGATCAGGGCGGGGATGTAAAGTAATTCCCTGTCCACCAAATCGTTCGATATTCAATGCAGCTTCAATTACATCTGGATAATTAGAGCCACGCGAATTTCGAATTAACGCAATCTTGTTAATATTAACACTCAATAAGGTCATACTTAAAAAAAATATTTGGTAAAACTACGAAATGCCTCGATGTGCAACAGACTTGAACAAAAAAACCATAGGTTTGCTTGTCAATGAAACAAATAAACAAGTAGTTCGTTACCTAAAAATAGACTTAGAAAACATGTTAGCAAGGGAACTAATAACGGATGTAATTCCGCCACTTAAGACTTCTGATAGCGGTATTAAAGCGCTTCATTGGATGGATGAGTTTCGCGTTTCTCATCTGCCCATTGTAAATAATTCTGAATTCCTAGGATTAATCACCGATACCGATATTCTTGATTTGAATGCACCAGAAGAGGCATTAGGAAATCATCCATTATCGATGATTCGCCCATTTGTTTATGAATCGGAACATATTTTTGAAGTGCTTAAAATGGTTGCTCGGATGAATTTAAGCCTTGTTCCTGTTTTAGATGCGGATAATAATTATCTCGGAAATATCAGTCTTCGCTCACTTGTAGAACGTTTCGCTGAAACTGCAGCAGTTCAAAATCCTGGTGGAATTATCGTGTTAGAGTTAAATCAAAATGATTATTCTCTTTCCCAAATTGCGCGCATTGTGGAAGAAAACGATACCAAAATATTAAGTCTTTCAATCAATAATGAACCTGACTCTACGCAGTTGGAATTAACCATTAAATTAAATCGCGAAGACATTCGATCAATTATTGCTTCGTTTAATCGATATAATATTACAGTTAAAGCAACCTTTCAGCAAAGTGAGTTTTCAGAAGATATTCGAAATCGTTTTGATATGTTCATGAATTACATCAATATGTAATCAAGAATCGGATGCTGTCTTATTATCATTTGAATTACCTTAGTCCTACATTTAAAACATATGCAGATAGCCATTTTTGGCCGTTCTTTTCATGAAGGTCGATCTAACGTAATCAAAGAGTTATACTGCAATTTACATGAAAATGGGGTTGAGTTTTTGGTCATAGAACCATTCTATCATGCCACGGCTTCTCTGTTTCCCGAAAACGCCATCGTTCGTACATTTAATAAATCGGAGGAACTTACGAGTAAAACATCTTGTTTAATGACCATTGGCGGCGATGGTACATTGCTAGAAGCATTAACATACATTCTAAATTCCGATATTCCCGTTCTTGGAATTAACACCGGACGTCTTGGATTTTTAACTGGGTTTTCTCAGGAAGAAATTCAACTAGCTGTGCAAATGGCAATCAATCAAGATTATATTATCGATAATCGCACCTTACTTCAATTGGAAATGAATGGCAATCCCTTTCATGATTTTCCTTTCGCATTGAACGATATCACATTGCATAAAAAAGACAGCTCCACAATGATAACAGTTCATGTGAAGCTGAATGGCGACCATTTAAATTCATATTGGGCCGATGGATTAATTGTAGCCTCTCCAACAGGATCAACCGGATATTCATTGAGTTGCGGCGGGCCAATCTTGATGCCAGAATCTCCCAATTTTCTTATTACGCCAATTGCTCCTCATAATTTAAATGTACGCCCGCTTGTCATTACAGACCAACATCAACTTTCATTTGACGTTGAAGTGCGTGGAAAAAATTTCATGCTTTCGCTCGATTCCAGGTCTGTGTCTTTGCCAGCTCGCTCCAAAATTATCATCAAAAAAGCGCCTTTTTGTATCAAGTTAGCTCGCAAACCAGATCAACCATTCTTGAAAACGCTCAGAGAAAAACTCATGTGGGGAAGCGATAGACGAAATTGATTTCTAAACATTCTCTCCCTTTACAAAAAATGTTCGTTTTCTCAAACCAATTTTGGTATATTTGCGCGTAATGCCCAAAAATATTTTCAGATGAGAAAACTATATCTGTTACCTATATTTCTCTTGCTTTTCTCTCTTACAGCTCAAGCTCAACGTAAGGGGAAAGGTCGATTCTTAGATCGTTGCGAAACTTCTTATGGCTTAGGATTTACCAATTTTCTCGGAGAACTTGGAGGAGCTGATCAAATTGGAACGAACGGATTACGAGATTTAGATTTTGTTTTAACCCGCCCTGCAGCCCATTTAGGATTTAGATACCGCGTTAACCCTGTTTTGTCATTTAAGTTAAATGTAAACTATGCAAGGGTATCTGGAAGAGATAGTTTAACCCGCGAGATTTTTAGAAGAAATAGGAATTTGAGTTTTAGGTCCAATATTTTTGAAGCATCATTTCAAACGGAGATTTCCATTTTACAGCTTAAGTCAACAAAGAGTCGTTATAAACTTCAAGGTGTAAGAGGTAAATCAGGAATTGATATTAATGTTTATCTTTTTGCTGGTGTTGGTGGATTTTATTTCAATCCCAAAGCCAACTATGGAGGCAAATGGTGGACACTTCAACCAATGGGTACAGAAGGTCAAGGAATCGCAGCATCCAGGTCTCCATATAAAAGATTCCAGGCTTGTTTCCCTTTTGGAATGGGATTCCGTGTACCTCTTCAAGATAAAAATTGGACAATCGGATTTGAATATGGAATTCGTTTAACAACAACAGATTATATTGATGATGCAAGTACAACGTATTTTTCTCCAACGCTAATTGAGAAAGCATATGGCCCAGTAGCTGCTGCACTTTCTAATCGTTCAGACCCTCAATCACCAGATTATGTGAAAGGTTCTGCTGTTACCGGTCAACAACGGGGAGATCCAACCGATAAAGATTCGTATATGTTAGGTATGATTACACTTACATATCGTTTAAAGTCAGGGAAATCGGTTCTTCCAAAATTTAGATAACATTTTGTCGTTATTGGGTGTATATATCACAAAATGGTTCGTAATTTAATCGTATTTATTTTCTTTATAAGCGTTTGTTTTCAAGCGAATTCTCAGGTGTATAAGAAACATTCCGAGCTTGGCTTATATGGCGGAGTTTCCTATTACTTAGGAGATCTTAATCCTGCAAAACAATTTTTCATGGTTCGACCAGGTGTTGGTTTAGTCTATCGGTTTAATCCAAGCCGAAGATTCACTTGGCAATTTCATGGAATCTATAGCAGCGTTCAAGCTTACGATTCACTTGCTAAAAACGAATACCAAGTAAATAGAAATCTATCGTTCCGATCAAGAATTATTGAAGTTGCAGGTTCTTTACAGTTTAACTTTTTCGATTATGAAATTGGCAATGACGAAACTCCTGCAACACCCTATATTTTCGCTGGTTTAGCAATTTATAATTTCAATCCCAAGGCCGAAGCGAATGGTGATTGGGTTGAACTTCGTCCGCTTGGAACAGAAGGCCAAGGATCTAGTTTGAAATCTGCCCCAAAACCATATTCACTCTTAGGCTTATCAATTCCATTTGGAATGGGTTTTAAATTTCACGCTATGGGTCGCTTAGGAGTGAGCGTCGAATGGGGAATGAGAAAAACGTATACCGATTATTTGGATGATGTCAGCACCACCTATGTTGATCAAAATATTTTATATGCCAATAAAGGACTTGACGCCGCCTTGTTTGCAGATAGATCTATTGTAAATCCCGGAGATTCAAATAAAAATAGACAGCGAGGGAATCCTACTACAAACGATTGGTATTCCTTCGCAGGAATTACGTTGACTTATAAATTATCCTCTGGAAAATCGGTGTGCGCCGCATACAAGTAAAGGCCTATATTTGCGCCTTTATCCCCATCATACTAACAATTGCCAAATTCTCTAATGGCCCAAAAAGAAGAAATAAACCTTCAGAATTTACCTAAACACATTGCTGTTATCATGGACGGCAATGGTCGTTGGGCAAAAATGCAAGGAAAGCTTCGCACCTTTGGTCATGAAAGTGGTGTTAAAGCGGTTAGAGAGACGGTGGAAGCTTGTGCTGAATTAGGTGTTTCCCATTTAACAATGTATGCCTTCTCGACCGAAAATTGGAATCGACCTAAATATGAAATAAATGCACTAATGACTTTATTGGTTAGTACAATCAGTAAAGAAACTAAAACATTGATGGATAATAATATCCGTCTAGAGTCAATTGGTGATATCGACTCCTTGCCTTCAAAGTGCCGAAAAGAATTAGAAGAAGCGAAACTTAAAACACAAGGAAATACCCGCATGACACTTGTTCTTGCATTAAGTTACAGTTCCCGATGGGAAATCACGCATGCAATGAAGAAAATTGCTGCTGATGTTCTTCATGGAAATATTAAGCAAGAAGATATAAACGAAGATTTAATCTCTAAGTCATTAACAACAGCAGGTATGCCCGACCCCGAATTGTTAATTAGAACATCAGGTGAACATCGGATTAGTAATTTTCTGATGTGGCAAATATCCTATGCCGAATTATATTTTACTGATGTTCTATGGCCAGATTTTCGTCGTGAAGATCTTTACCAAGCCATCATTAGTTATCAAAATAGAGAACGCCGTTTTGGGAAAACAAGCGAACAATTGAAGCCATAATCAAGATGCTAAATAAAAATTGCCTGTTTTTCATAGTTTGCCTTATTGGTTTTGCTTTTAAAGGAGCATCGCAGGTTGCACCTTCCATTGCCAAGGAAGAAATTAATTACCTCACTCCGAAGGAATACGAAATAGCCGATATTCGATTTCAAACCAAAGACAATAGTAGTTTGGATCAAAATATTCTTCGTTTGCTTTCTGGTTTAAATAAAGGGGATAAAATCATGGTTCCTGGCGATCGCATTAGCAATGCCATTGAAGCACTTTGGAAACAAGGATTATTTACTGGCGTTGAGGTTCAAGCCGAACGCTTTGAGGGAGATAAAGTTTATTTGGTCATTTTACTCGAAGAACGCCCACGACTCTCAAGATTCCGTTTTGTAGGAGTTAAGAAAAATGAAGCAGACGATCTTCGTGAACAAATTAAGTTAATTCGAGGTAAACCGGTAAACGATAATTTATTAGTCAATACGCGTAATACAGTCACTTCTTTCTTTATAGACAAGGGCTACATGAATGTGAAAGTGGACGTGAATACTGTAACCGATACCGTTCCGGGTGGAGGTGTTATGATGAATATTTTAATTGATAAGAACCGCCGTGTTAAAATTAACAAAATCAATAT
>JBIPLZ010000075.1:0-8522 GCA_044369395.1 Flavobacteriales bacterium
CAAAAACCAAACTTAGATGCGTTTTCACAAAGCCAATTATATTCCTTTAATCCCTTTCCACTTTCAAAATAACTATTCTCTAAGCTATTTATATCAACATCAGTTCCCCAATGATGACGTGAAGTTGATGGCATTGAACTGTAAGTTAAAATAGTTTTCATCGTTTCGATGCTATCTTTCTTTACAATATATTTTTCCCATTTTCTATTCCAAATACCAGTTTGCTCTTTAAAATTTCTTGTTCCTGAAATTATTTTTAAACTAATACCTGATTTTTCGGCTAGTTTGCACATTTCAACAAATTTTAAATAAGCTTCTTTCTGCATGTAAGATGGCCTAGTGCAATAAATACTATTAACCAACACGAAATCACTATCTTTTGTGTAATCAAACTTGCCTGTAAGTTTATTCTTTATAGAGCTAATACTATCTGTATTTTTCAAATTATCAACGTCTAAATTTTCATTTAAATTATTTTTAATTAATTCATGTTTGGAATTATCGATAGGGGTTGCACCCGAAGAACATGAATAAATAGACAAAACAGTCACACCAAAAAATAGATGCAGGTATATTGATTTCAATAATTTTATTTTGATTAAATTTTTGTTTTTAAAAGCCATCGGTTCAATTATTATTTCGATTTTTTATTTAATTAGGTTGCCAATCCAAGTTTAGTAATAAAGAAAATAAGAAATACTGCTCATCTCACATTCACTTCATTTTGCAATTAACACAATGTTCAATATTATCAGAACCGTTCTGATTGTTAATAGAGCATTATTATTCGAAAGTAATTGTTTTACAGCTCCCAATGATGTTTTATGTTTTATTGTTTTCAACTGTGCTTTATTAATAACCGTCTATCGATCAAAACCAACATTGTAAAAAATGGATATTGTCAATTTTAAAAAGCAAAATCCTCTTACACTCTCATAGAACTTTGAATAATCGTTATATAATATCGATTACTAAATGAACTCCCTTGAGTTAACATTTATTTTTCATTGCATCATCTTAATTAAAAAACAACAAAGCAAGTTGTTCATAAACAATTTATTGTTTTAAAAATATTTTTTTTAATTTTACGCTACCAAAAATTGATTTTATGCAAGCAAAGAATTTAATTTTCTCACATAAGTTAATACCAATTATTTTTTCTGTTCTAATTATTTCTTCCTGCAACTCATTGTCTAAAGGAGATGATTCCCAAAAAGAAAAAGACAGCACTGACCTCAGCGAAAAGTCTAACTTACCCTCAGATAATGAGCTCGCTTTTTTAATTGGCCAACAGTGGGTTGGTGATTTCGGAGAAAATTCAATTGTTATTCAAATCAAACAGGTAGAACCTGCAGAAAATGGAATCTATAATGTATCTGGATTCAATACGGTTTTAAATAACAAACGACCTATTGTAGGTACGATGAAGCAAGACGGAGATAAGGTAAAATTCACATTAAATGAACCAGGAGACCATAAGTTTGATGGTGTTTTTAGTGGTATCA
The DNA here is from genome assembly GCA_044369395.1 of Flavobacteriales bacterium. Classification (GTDB taxonomy): domain Bacteria; phylum Bacteroidota; class Bacteroidia; order M30B66; family M30B66; genus CALQRR01. Next base: position 1,506 of record JBIPLZ010000075.1, read on the forward strand.
TCTTCCCGTCCGATGGTTTAGCTATGCGAGGATCTTGGACAGCAAACAAAGGACAACGTACTATTGGATTTTCATTAGAAAATAATAACTCTAGCACTGTTTCAACCAAAAAGAAAGAGGAAATTATTGAAGAAGCTCAAAAGTCGGCTCAATTTTATCCTACAGCTGAATGTGTTGTAGTGTCTAAGCGTACCTATTTCTATTCGGTTCCCGATTATGCCTATAAAACAAAATCATATTTAGTTGAGGGAGATCGAGTTACTGTAGAAAAGATACAACGGAATTTTCTATTTATTTCATACTACAATGAATATAGTGCTCAAACAACAAGCGGCTGGATAGATTGTAATGAAGTTGAAATTTTCAATTAGGCGAGTGTTTAAAGGAAATTAATTTCCTTTAATACGATATTGTATTTTAAATAATTTCAGAATCCTATTGACATTAATGATTCTTTGTTTAGTGGCAATTATTTTTTAAAATAATTGTCACTATTAGTTTATATGTGTTTAATGTCTAAGAGATAGTTCAGAATTAATTGCTATCATACATTTCTCCTTTAGGAAATATTGATCTTGGTGCAGGATATCTAGAACTTACTCCAAGCCACCAAACATCTGTTCCAAAAGCACCACTTTCTTCAATGTACCACTTTCCATTACTTTTTTTGAATAGAGAGGTCACCAAACAACAATCATGTGATTCTTCCGAATTAAATACAATCTCCCTTCCATCTTTTCTTTGAGCAGTACCTTCAAACCATGCATAGTTTTGGCTAACTTTAAAATGGTTCACAACAAAAATAAATTCTTGCTTAAAATCTTCATACAATTTAGCACGTAAAATATCAAGCATCATCGTTCTATCTTTAATATTTGATTCATTCTTTGTTTTAAAATCTCGAACTTCCTGAGAATTTATAATATGAGAAACCAACATCAGCATTATTGAGAATGTAATTTTTTTCATGTCCCTAAGAGTTTAAAATTGTGTTTAAAATAAATCATTTGTCAATTGTTTCGCTTGGCAGAGTCTAACACGTTTTCTCTGATATAGCAATACGTAAATTCAGTCCTTGATGCAACGCACGGAGAAACCTCTATGCTTTTCGCTGTTGTGCTGGTAGGCAGTTTCAGAATCATAATTTAGGGTGCGATCCCATGCACTATCACTCCCGTTATAATACTCAGAGGAACTCCACCAATGCCCGTAGTCTCCAATGTGGGCGAACGTTCCATCATAGTTGCGTTTACCGCCTGGCAAACCCGTAAAACCGCTGCTGTTATTGCCATTTACACCATACTTCCATCCATTTGCACTTTTCATTTTTTTCCCAGCGTTAACATATCCTAAATAGTCGGTTAGCGCTGTCCATTCATCATCGGATGGAACATGAAAACCAGTAGGCGCTATACCTCTAGTATCGTTGACAGCATACCAATTATAGAGTTTGCCATACTTTACTCCGTTTGCAGTTTTGTTTTCATAATAACACCAAGCAGGCAGACCATTATTGGCAGCTACTTGCCATTCCTCATTAGTTTTGGCCTCAACTATTGGATCTCCGTTACGGAATCTGGGCGTGTTGAGGTTATCTACCATCCAAACTTGATCACCAATTTTAACAGTTGCGTAATTTCCTTTGAATGATACTTGGTCGGTATTCATATCGGAAACAACTTGCCTATATGCTGGTTTAGGTCTATTGAACTCTGATCGTAAATATGCCAAACTATCACTTAAAATAGCAAGTTGTGTTTGCAATGAGCTAATTGTAAATTTATTTGTAGACAATTCTGATTTACTTGCTTGTAGTTCAGAGGTGAGTTTATCCAAATTAAGAGTCAATGATGTATTCTTACTCTCTAAGAGGGCCAGATTGGCCGTCAATGATGAATTCTTACTTTCTAATTGACTAATATTTGTATTCAATGATAAAATCTTACCTTCCAATTGAGTGATATTTGTTGTCAATGACGAATTCTTATTTTCAAGAATGGAGTTACTCGCTTTTAATTTGGTAATTTCTGCGTCATTAATTTTGCGTTCGAGACTAACAACCTGATACAAACTATCTATGCGGGAAGTAAGAATCACAATTTGCTCTTTCTTGGATTGTGAAAATGAAATTTGACTTATCGCTAAAGCGAATAGTAAAAAATATAGTCTCATAGTGTTGTGAAAATATCTTATTTTAATAAATCTGGTTAATCTACAAATGTCTTGTTTTTTAACAATAATTAACTAGGATTTTGAGAAATTTCTTTCGCTTTCCGCGCTATGGTTAGAAGCGGCAGCCTACAAGCATATTTGGATGAGGACTATAGCGCATAGCCCGACCCAAAATCCGTGTTATTTTTTCGAAACGAAGTTTTGGGAGCGCCCAAAGCAACATTGTCATTTCTGTATTGCTTAAATATAAAATCTATCTTTGCCACAAACAGTCTGCCTTGTCGCGAGGTATTTGCAAAAGTACCGCGAGGAAAGTCCGGGCAACATAGAGCATCCTGCTTCCTAACGGGAAGGCGGTGGAAGGGAAACCAACCACTGACAGCAAGTGCCACAGAAAAAATACCGCCATTTTTTCGGAAATGGTAAGGGTGAAAACGCGGGGTAAGAGCCCACGACGCATTTGGCGACAGGTGTGATGGTAAACCTCAGGAGTTGAAAGTCCAAATAGGCAAGAGATGAGGCTGCTCGTCTAAGATCTTCTGATCGCTCTTGCGGGTAGGGCGCTAGAGCCTGCTGGTGACTGCAGGCCCAGATAAATGACAAGGGTCGTTCTTTCGGGAACGATACAGAACCCGGCTTATAAGACTGTTTTATTTTTTCTTTTTTTGAAAGATTTGAAGGTGAGAATCAAAAATAATTGCCGCTTTATTAAGCCAAACACAAGTTGGTTTCGTCTTTATAATTTTCCTTACATCAATTAAATCTTAGAATTGATAAGCATTTCAGAAGATTATAATCGATCCAATGGGTTGTGTCGAAAGCGATGTGAATAAGTGTACCTTTGCGGCTCAATATATATAATGACTACTTTTTCTGAATTGGGGCTCCGTCCGGAGCTTCTGGAGGCATTAACCCAGATGGGGTTTACGACTCCAACACCTATCCAGGAGCAGACAATACCCCTGCTTACTGAGAACATTACCGACCTTGTTGCACTTGCTCAAACCGGAACCGGCAAAACTGCTGCGTTTGGTTTGCCATTGTTGAACATCATGGATGAAGAACGCCGCACTCCGCAGGCACTTATCCTCTGCCCTACCCGCGAACTCTGCATGCAGATTACCAAAGATTTGGAAGCTTTTTCTTCTAAAATGCCTTTGGTGAAAATTGTTGCCGTTTACGGAGGAACTGCCATTACCACACAAATAAGCGCCATTAAACGCGGTGTTCAAATTGTGGTAGCAACCCCAGGCCGTTTGAAAGACCTTATCGATCGCAAGGCCATTGCCTTAAGCGAAGTGGAAACTTTGGTTCTGGATGAGGCCGACGAAATGCTGAACATGGGCTTTCGTGAAGACATCGATTACATCTTAGCGACTACTCCTGAAGAAAAACAAACATGGTTGTTTTCAGCTACGATGCCTTCGGAAGTTGCGTCTATTTCGAAACGTTACATGGTTTCTCCTGTGGAAATTTCTGTTGGAAAGAAAAACCAAGGTGCGACCAACATCAGCCATGTGTATTACATGGTGAGCAATCACAACCGTTACAACGCACTAAAACGTATTGCTGATAATCACCCGGATATTTACGGAATCATTTTTTGCCGTACGAAAATTGAAACACAAGAAATTGCCGAAAAGCTTATCAAAGACGGTTACAATGCCGATTCTTTGCATGGCGATTTAAGTCAGGCGCAACGCGATGCCGTGATGCGCAAGTTCCGTAACAAGAATCTACAAATGCTTGTAGCAACGGATGTTGCGGCTCGCGGAATTGACGTTGATAGCATTACACACGTTATACATTACAACCTTCCCGACGATTCGGAAAGCTATACACATAGAAGTGGAAGAACTGCCCGTGCTGGTCGTTCAGGTATTTCTTTGGCTATTATTACACCGCGCGATATCAGCAAGATTCGTCAGGTAGAGCACCGTATTGGAACACAGTTTACACACAAGCAAGTTCCTACAGGAATTGAAGTGTGCGAACAACAACTGATTTACCTTGCAAAGAAAGCACATGATGTTGCGGTTAACCCAGACATCGAACAATACCTTTCGGCTATTCTCGAAACATTCGAGGATATGAGTAAGGAAGAGGTTTTGAAAAGCTTCTTATCTCTAGAGTTTAATCGTTTTCTTGAATATTACAAGAACGCTTCCGACCTCAACGAAAATCGTGGGCAAGGATCGGAACGCGGTGGAAGAACAGCTGGTGTTGCAATGACCCGTTATTTTGTGGGTGTTGGTGAATTGGATGGATTTGACAAATCAGGCATGGTTCGCTTGCTTTGCGATACTACCGGTTTACCAAACGAAAAGATTGGTAAGATTGAATTACGCAGAAGTTTCTCATTCTTTGAAGTTCCACCTCAATTCGAACACATTGTTGAATCGAAATTTGAGGACTTCGCTGTAAATGGAAGAACTGTAAGAATTGAGAAAACCGTTGGAGATGGCGGTGGTGGTGGTGGAAGACGCAGCGGTGGCTATGGTGGCGGCGGAAGTGCTGGCAGCAAAAGCTGGTCAAATGATCGTCCATCGGCTGGTAAATCTCGTCCGTTCCGTGAGAAAGAAAGTGGTGGCGGAGGTTACCGTTCTGGAGGAGGATCTTCGAGCGGTGGCGGAGGTTTTAAAGGAAGAAAGAAATATTAATTTCTCGATACACGTTTAACGCTTGATTACCTGACGTTTGAACGTATTGCTAGAAGTACTTAGCGATACAACATATTGTCCGGCACTCAAGCGTTTTACTTTTTCTAATTGCAAGAGATTGTTGATGTATGGATACACATGCACATTCTCTTCGGCAATTTGCTTTCCCGAAAGTTTGAAAATTTTCACTTGTACATCTTGCTCTTTAGTTGAGAAAAACTCAATGGTAACTCCTTCAATAAAAGGATTGGGGTACACATTCACCAAACTATCCTGAACATCTTTATTCAATTTGAGTTGAGAAAGAATGGAATGTGCGATCAAAAAATCCGGAATACCAAATCCTTTTTTCTCATCGGGAGTTGCATATTGATCGGCACTTTGTTCAATTGCTTTAAATACTTCCATCGATTTAGCTTCAGGATGTGCTTGCCATAAACATGCTGCCATGCCTGCTAAGATGGGAGATGAAAAAGATGTACCATTGGATTTTCCTGGCAAACCTGAAGAATTAATCACCCAAGACAATTCACCCATAGCCGAAACATTGGGTTTAATACGGCCATCGAATGTTGGTCCTTGTGAACTGAAAGAAGCATAATTACGTTCCGCATCAACAGCACCAATGCTTAATACACTATCCGCATCGGCAGGAGCCCCAACGTATTTCCAAGGATCGGCACCGGAATTTCCAGCAGAATTTATTACAAGAATTCCTTTACTTGCGGCAATGTCAGCACCAATCGAAATGCGGGTTGTATTGCCATTTAAATCCGAATAGTTGTGACTAGCGGTTGAATCGTCGAACACAGTGTATCCCAAGGATGAGTTGATGATTTGTGCACCCACACTGTCGGCAAACTCTGCCCCTCGAACCCAATTGTCTTCTTCGATAAGGTTTTCCGAATCGGCATCTTCTGTTCTTAGCAACCAATATGATGCTTTGGGAGCTGTTCCAACAAAAACACCCGGAACATATCCAGCCATAGTTGATAATACAGATAATCCATGCGAATTATCCTCAAAAACGGAAGTTCCTCCTTGAACAAAATCGTGCGTTCCGAGCAATCTTCCTGAATTTCGGAGACTATCGAAAAATGCAATTTGATCGGCATGATAAAATCCCGCATCCAAAACTGCTACAATTACACCTTGTCCTTGAAAGCCCATGTTATGCAGTTTATCACCATTCAACATTTCGATTTGCACATCGGCATTTCCATAAAATGCCTCATTGTTTTGTTTTAGAGCGAGTTGCTGCTTTGCTAGTTCTGCTTCATTTTGTTCGTATTGTTTCATCAAATCTTCCATGAACTGCTCGGCGGGCGTTTTCTTTTTTAGCTTAGCCACTCTACCCGATTTTATTACAAAAGGTAGGGCACGGATACTTGCCATAATGGATGTGTCTTCCACTTGAATAGTGATAGCATTGAACCACTTCATCCGATTCAGCACTTGCGCACCAGTTGCTGCAACTGCTGAGACATAACTTGGATTTACTGGGAGATCGTTTTCCTTGAGTTCAATTCCTTGTTGCGATCGACGCTGAATTGCTTTAGCAGAAAGGAAAGCTGAAGCGTTCTCTAAACTGTATGGAGAATTAGCACGATCGCTGAATTGAATCCAATATTTATTGGGTGCTGTTTGTGCTTTCAAATGAAATGTTGAAGCAATTAGCAGACTGAAGAGAATGAGTGTTTTTTTCATTATTCTGTTCCTATTTCGATAGCTTTCATTGTAAAAACAAGGCCACTTTTGATTTCATTGGTTGGTACAATATACTTTACATCCACAAATTTCTTGTAAATCATTCCGGCATTCTTGGCAAATACTTCAGTGTTGCGGTATTCGGAAACAAGGTTTACTGGGTCTGTATTTTCTACCGTAATGGTTGAGTCGAATTGCATGCTATCAGTTGAAAATGCCTCATGCACTTTGCTGTATACTACAGTTCTTGCATCCAAGGAATTGAGTGCATTTGTATTCCACTGAAGACTTTCTCTCACTGGGAAAACCAATTTAATAAAGCGCATATCTTCTTCCACCTTTTCAACTTGCACATCGGTTTTAACAAGCGACCAAACATCTTTCAAAAACCAATTCACAGAGTCAGCAGGTTTTTTCCAGCGCTCAACACGGATAGCATTTCGGCCGGAATTATCGACAAAGGTTGATTGAAAATATT
>JBIPLZ010000076.1:0-8461 GCA_044369395.1 Flavobacteriales bacterium
TTGAAATAAATTATGCGCATTTCTTTCGCCTTTTTGTCAGGAACATTTAGAAGGAATAAAACTTGGGTTACAAAGCCCGAGGAAATTCCTTAATTTTGCACACTATTTTTTGAATATTAGAACCCATGATCAAATCGATCGCCAACCTGTTTGGAAAAATTATCGGTAGTAAAGCCGATCGCGACCTTGCTGAAATTCGTCCGCTAGTCGATAAAATAAATGTCATTTATCCAACACTTGCTGCTTTAAGTAACGATGAGTTGAGAAATAAGACGACCTCGTTTCGGGCTGATATTCAGTCTGCCATTCAAGCCGAACGTGATGAAATTGCTGCATTAAATGCAAGAGCGGAAACGGAAACAGAAATGGATTTTTCTGAAAAGGAAATTCTTTTCGATTCAATCGATAAAATCAAGAAAAAGATCCACGAAAAAATCGAGGTGAAATTGCTCGAAATTTTACCTGAAGCATTTGCGGTTATGCGCGAAACAGCTCGTCGATTTACTACGAATCCAACACTCGAAGTTACAGCAACGCAATTAGATCGCGACTTTTCTATTAAGAAAGATTATGTTTCTATAAGCGGAGACAAAGCTATTTACATGAACAATTGGCCTGCAGCTGGAAATCGTGTTGTTTGGGACATGGTTCATTATGATGTGCAGCTCATTGGTGGTATCATGCTCCACAAAGGTAAAATTGCGGAGATGGCTACAGGAGAAGGAAAAACACTCGTGGCAACATTGCCTGTTTACCTAAATGCACTTTCGGGCGAAGGAGTTCACCTTGTTACAGTGAACGATTACTTGGCTCGACGTGACTCTGAATGGATGGGAACACTTTACGAATTCCATGGTTTACGAGTGGATTGTATCGATAAACACCAACCTAATTCTGCCGAAAGACGCGCTGCGTATGCTTCCGAAATTACCTTTGGTACCAATAACGAATTTGGATTCGATTACCTGCGCGACAACATGGCTCGAAGCCCAGAAGAATTGGTTCAACGTGGACATAATTTCGCCATCGTGGATGAGGTCGATTCGGTGTTGGTGGATGATGCAAGAACTCCGCTCATCATTTCGGGTCCAACTCCCAAAGGAGACAACCAAGAATTCTTCGCTTTAAAGCCTCGTATCGAAAAGTTGGTTACAGCTCAACGTAATTACATCAACTCGGCTTTGGCTGAAGCAAAGAAACATTTTGGTCAAGACGATAAAGCTGCCGGAATGGCTCTTTTGCGCGCCCACCGTGGTTTGCCAAAGAACAAAGCGCTCATCAAATATTTGAGTGAATCTGGAGTAAAAGCACTTTTGCAAAAAACGGAGAATTTCTACATGCAGGATCAAAGTCGTGAAATGCATAAAGTAGATGCGGAACTCTTTTTCGTAATTGATGAAAAAAACAATTCCATCGAGCTTACCGAAAAGGGCATTGAATTAATTACAGGAGTGAGTGAAGATGCTAATTTCTTTGTTCTTCCAGATGTAGGTTCACAGATTGCTCAAATTGAGAAATCGAAAGATTCAGATGAAGTTAAAATCGATCAGAAAGACCAATTACTTCGTGATTTTGCAATTAAGTCAGAACGAATTCACACCATCAATCAGTTGTTAAAGGCTTACACATTATTCGAAACCGATGTTGAATATGTAGTGATGGATGGCAAAGTGAAAATTGTAGATGAGCAAACCGGTCGTATTTTGGATGGTCGTCGATACAGCGATGGCTTGCATCAAGCAATTGAAGCCAAAGAAAATGTTACCATCGAAGCAGCTACACAAACGTATGCGACTGTTACGCTTCAGAATTATTTCCGTATGTACAATAAACTTTGCGGGATGACGGGTACAGCCGAAACAGAAGCGGGTGAACTTTGGGATATCTACAAATTAGATGTTGCGGTTATTCCAACAAACAGAGCAATATCAAGAAAAGATCGCGAAGATTTGGTATACAAAACAAAGCGTGAAAAATACAATGCTGTAACCGATGTAATCATTGAAGAAACAGCAAAAGGACGTCCGGTTTTAGTGGGTACAACTTCGGTTGAGATTTCCGAGTTGTTAAGCCGCATGCTCAAATTAAAAGGCATCAAACACAATGTATTGAATGCCAAAATGCACCAACGTGAAGCCGAAATTGTAGCAGAAGCTGGTCAAGCATCAACCGTTACCATTGCCACCAACATGGCTGGTCGTGGTACCGACATTAAGCTTGGGGCAGGTGTTAAAGATGCAGGTGGTTTGGCCATTATTGGTACAGAACGCCATGAGAGTCGCCGTGTCGATCGTCAGTTGAGAGGTCGTGCGGGTCGTCAAGGAGATCCAGGTTCGTCACAGTTTTTTGTTTCGCTTGAAGATGATTTGATGCGTTTGTTTGGCTCCGATCGAATAGCCAAAATCATGGATCGTTTGGGAATGAAGGAGGGAGAAGTGATTCAAAGCGGTATGATTACCAGTTCCATTGAACGCGCTCAAAAGAAAGTGGAAGAGAACAATTTCGGCATTCGTAAACGACTGTTGGAATACGATGATGTAATGAATTCCCAACGTGAAGTGGTTTATCGCCGTCGCAGAAATGCTTTGTACGGAGATCGTTTGGCTGTTGATATTGCTACGATGGTTTTTGAAGCTTGCGAAAGTATCATTGAAGAGCATCAGGATTTAAGAGATTTTGAAGGATTCAGACTGGAAGTGATTCGTGTCTTCTCCATGGATACGACCATTCAACAAGAACTGTTTTTCAAAGAGAAAATCGAAGCCCTTACCGATAGCCTTTATCAGGAAGTAATGAGCTTTTACCGCCGTAAATCGGAGCACATTGCACAAATGGCATTGCCTGTCATTACCCAGGTTTACGAAGGACAAGGTCATCAATACGAAAACATTTTAATTCCTATTACTGACGGAATTAAGACGATTCAGGTACTTGTAAATCTTAAAAAAGCAGTCGACTCTAAAGGTCGTGAAGTGGTTCACGCCTTAGAGAAAATGATTACGCTTGCTATGATTGATGATGCTTGGAAAGAGCATTTACGTGAAATGGACGAATTGAAGCAATCGGTTCAAAATGCGGTTTATGAGCAGAAAGATCCTTTGTTAATCTACAAGTTGGAGTCGTTTAATTTATTTAAACAAATGTTGGGTGATGTTGGGAAAGAGATAACACAGTTTCTCATGAAAGGGAATCTACCTTCTCAAAATCAAGATCAACCACAAGCTGCAATTGCCCCTAAAGCAACCCCTGTAGTTGCACCAAGACCAGCACCACAGTTGCAAACGAGTAGGAGAGAAACAAGCGAAATGATAAATACAAATGCCGAAGCTCAGCGATCTACACCAGTAAAAGTAGAGCCTAAAGTTGGTAGAAATGATACGTGCCCATGTGGTAGTGGTAAGAAGTATAAGAACTGCCACGGACAAGGGGCAGAGCAATAATTATGACGGTTGCAGAACTCCAAAAAACAGTTGATGACTGGATCAAGGAGCACGGCGTAAGGTATTTCAACGAGCTCACGAACACCGCCATTTTGATGGAAGAGGTGGGTGAGCTCGCTCGAATTATGTCTCGTAAGTATGGAGAGCAATCTTTTAAAGCAGGAGAAGACTCATCTTCACTCGCCGATGAAATGGCCGATGTCTTATTTGTATTAACCTGTATGGCTAATCAAACTGGGGTCGATTTAACCGATGCGCTAAAAAAGAACTTGGAGAAAAAGACCAATCGCGATAAAGATCGTCATCATTCGAACAAGAAAATATCAGGTTGATATTTTAATTAAAGTGGAGCTGCAATACAAGCAACACGAATATCAGTTGCTCCTGCTTTGAATAAATTAACCGCGCAGGATTCTAGCGTTGCACCAGTTGTTATTACATCGTCAATTAGAAGAATGCGTTTGTTTCGAACCAATTCACTATTCGAAATAGAAAAAATACTATCCACATTTTCCCATCGTTCAAAACGCGAACGACGTGTTTGAGTTCCAGTATTTAAGTTCCGAACAAGCACATCTTCATTCATTTTGGCGGGCAAAGTTTCTTGCAATCCTTCACCAAAAACACCGCTTTGGTTGTAGCCTCGTATCGATAATTTTTTGGGATGAAGTGGAACAGGAATTATTAAATCGGCTTCTGAAAAGGATGGGGAATTAACGAGTTCTCGGCCGTATAAACGCCCAATTTCACGCCCAATTTCTGGAGCATTATTGTACTTGAGTTCGTGTAAAAGTTTCTGAACTCCACCTTCTTGTCGGAATATAAAACAAGCTGCGGCCGATTTTAAAGGAACTCGTCCCCAGAAAACTCGCTCGAGAGGATTTCCTGGTTTGAGATGAAATTCAGTTCGTGGCAATATGTTTTTGCATCGAAAACAAATAACATGTTCATTTTTAAATAATGCGGAACTGCAAGCTGGACATAATCGTGGAAAGAATAAATGAAGTAATTCGCTAAACATGATAATATGGTATATAATTAATAAGATATGTTCAAATTTATTTAAAAACATTTTCTGGCAAACGATTCATCCTCTTAAAAAAAAAATATATTTGTTTGCATTCAAAAAACACACTTAACCAATGGAAAACTCAGCTCCACAAGGCGAACAACAAGAAGAAAAAGGAGGTAAAAAAAGAGGTCTTTTTATTTTTATTTCTATTATCGCTGCATTACTTGCCGTTTTATCGGGATACTTATACAATCAAGTAAACACATTAAAGAAGGAAGCTGAATTATTAAAAACTCAAAAAGAGCAAGCAGCTAAAGAAACTGACGAATACAGAGTTCAACTTCAGATGCTTACAGCTAAATACGATAGTCTTATGCAAGCGCATGAAGGACTGCGTTCTGAATTAGAAATTGAACGTCAAAAAGTTATCCAGTTAATGGGCGATTATGAAGCGTTAAAACGAAGTGGAGGTTCGGCCTCAGGTTCAGGATATGCATCATCATCAATGCGCAAACGCTTGGAAGAACTTCAGCAAACATACGATGAAAGCGAAGCGATAATTTTAGAATTGAAAGCTAAAAATCAGGAATTAACTAATGAAAATTTCCGCTCTAAAAAGCAGTTGGATGAATCAACAGAACAAAATTCGAAACTAACTACTGAAAATAGTAAGCTGAATAAAACGGTAGAAATTGCGAAACGATTAAAAACCTATGAAGTATATTCCGATGCTGTTCGGTTAACAGGAGGAGGAACAAAAGAGAAACAAACAGATAAAGCAAAGAAAGCTGATCGTATTCGTGTTTGTTTCACGGTTTTAGATAATCAACTTGCTGATAAACAAGAAAAACTTATTTATGCTGTTATTCAAGGACCAGATAAAAAAGTATTTGTTGAAGGGGATAAATCTAAAATTACCTTGCTTAATGGAGAAGAGGTATCTTATAGCATCAAGAAAGAAATTTTCTACGACAATAAAGTAATGCAATTATGTATGAATTGGGAAGTAAAACAACCCAATGTCTTAGTTGCTGGTAAATATAATGTGGAGATTTATTGCGAAGGAGTTAAAATTGGCGCATGTGATTTCACGCTGAAATAATACAATCTGATTTTAAAATGGAGCCGTTTATGAATTTTCATGAACGGCTTTTTTTATTAATCAAATAGCTCTATGATTTTATCGCGCGTTAAGGGCTTTGGGATGAAAGCTAAGACAAATGGACTGTTGCGGGCCTTTTCTAGTTCAAGGGGATCGATGGTTGAAGAAAGCATAACTATTTTACACAATTCTAGAACGTTTTGAGGCAATTCAGAGAATTCCTCTAGAAATTCAAAGCCATCTAAATCTGGCATCCGGATATCTAAGAAAATAAGATCAGGTATTTCGCTATTAATTGCTTGTTGTGTTAAAAAATCTAGGGCTTCTCGAGCTGATTGCAATGCCATCACATCTTTCGATAAACCACTTTGTTGAATGACACGCGTATTAATAAAAACATCAATCGGGTTATCCTCAATAATTAAAACTGAATCAACAAACTTCATTTAACGCGGATTTGAGGTTTGTTTGATACATCAATGGAAGTACAATTGTAAAAGTAGTTCCCTCATTTACTAGAGAAACAACATCGATACTTCCATTAAGCTTTTTAATTGTTTCTTTAACAATGTATAATCCTAATCCAGAGCCAGAACTAGTGTCGGATGTTCGATAAAACATTTCGAAAATTTTTCCAATATGTTTATCGTTTATTCCAATGCCATTGTCTTTTACTGTAATCTGAACAAATTGACCCTTTAATATTGCTTCAACAATAACTTCAGGTTTCCGAGCTGGATGTCTATACCGAATTGCGTTAGCAAGTAAATTATTCAAGATAATCTGTATGCGATTTCGATCGCCCAAAAAGACGATTTCATTTTTAATTTGGATTTGTTCAGGAATTTTAAATTCACTTGTTTCAAGATAACGCAAGTTGCCCACAATCTCTTCAACCAATAATTTCAATCCAATGGGCTCAATGGTAATATTGGTTCTATTGTTTCTTGAATATGCAACAATATCGCGAATGGTATTATCGAGTTTTAATATACTTTCTTCCATTAACGAAACCAAATGAATGGTGCCTGCATCCGAAACTTCTTCTCGCATAATATTGAGAAGCCCTAAAATGGAAGTTAAGGGAGAACGCAAATCATGAGATGCAGAATATACAAATCGATCTAATTCAAAATTGATTTTCTCTAATTCAACATTTTTCTCTTGAAGCTGCATCAAATTTGAATCTGATACACCCTTTGAATGAACATCCTTTTTAGTATGATTGAGTTCGTTTGATGGCAATCTTTTTAAAAGCGCGCCAATAATTTGAGGTAAATCCTTTGATTCCGAATTTCGAACAAGCAAATCTGCTCCTTGAGTGATTGATGAAAGCAGTGTTTCATCGTCTGAAATTAAAACAAAAATAGATTGAGGTGATTGGTGTCGAATTGTTCGAGCACATTCCTGCCAACTAATAAACGTAAAATCCCCAACAAAAATCGAAAGTTGAAATCCATCCAAAAGTTCTTTTTCGAATTGTTCTTTACTCGAAATCAAACAAAATTCTAAAGCGCCATTTAACGGAACGAACGCCTTTTTTAAAAGCGCTACCTCCGAACTCTCTTGATCTGAAACAAAAAGATGAAGTTGAAATGGCTGCATGGAGAATATCTCTCACGAATTAACACTTTTTCTTTTAAACAGAGAAATCAAACTTTCATATAAATAGTTTTCGAATGAGCGAACTACTTACATATCGAAATTGGATTCAATGAAATTTATTTTGAGTGAATCGCTAAGATAATTAATGGATTACATTTTTTTTAGGGTTAGATAAGATAGAATTCTTACGCGTGCAAGTTTCCATGAATTGCTTCTATGAAAACGGGTAACTGAACTACGCCTACAGGTGTATTACAGGTATCATGAAAGCAATCAACTCAGAACCTAAGCAAATCATCTGGAAATTCCTTCGGGAAGCGAAGCTAGTCATCGTTATGGTCTTGGCGTTTTCATCTTTTTCCGAAGCACAATCTATTTCACCTCTATCGTCAAATGGAAGCAAGCGCTACCGTGTAACTGCCTATAAGTTATCGAACGCGTCATTGAGCAGTTTGTCGAATGTTGCCGAAGCTATCCCCAATCCCACAATGTACATTCCAAGCGCATTTACACCAAACGGTGATGGAATTAATGATTTTTTTGGAGTTAAGGCCGAGGGGATTAAATCATTCAATCTCCAAATCTTCAATCGCTGGGGTGAAATTGTTTTTGAATCGGAGAGCATCACTAATTTATGGGATGGATCATTTAAAGGAGAAAGAATAAAGAACACTGATGTGTATGTATATCAAGTGAAAGCCACGGGGCTCAATAACAAACCACTTCCCGAAGAAAATGGAAGTGTAACACTTGTTGCAGGTGATATTAACGAACAATAAGGACGGCTATGAATATAAACTTCTACACTAAAAAAAACCAATTACTACTTCTGCTTTTCTGTTTTTTAACAGGAATGGGGGAGATGGTTCATGCACAAACTCCCGTAGCTGGGTTTTCGGTAAATGCCGTTCAAGGTTGCGCTCCATTCAGTGTTAACTTTACGAATACTTCAACAGGTGCTTCCTCGTACCAATGGATTTTTGGGAATGGCAATTTTTCTACCCTTGCTCAGCCTCAAAATGTATACGTTAGTGCTGGTAATTATTCGGTTTCGCTTATTGCAACAGCTTCAAATGGTTTGTCGGATACACTAACGATCTCTAATTATATCACTGCTCTTCCTGGTCCGAATGTTCATTTTACTGCTTCATCCTTCGTTGGTTGCGCTTCTCAAACAAACTTCACTTTCAATAATACAAGCACAGGTGCAGTAAGCTACTTCTGGGATTTCGGCGATGGTACTTCATCACTTCAAGCAAATCCTACAAAGTATTACGACGAAGAGGATACATACGATGTTTC
>JBIPLZ010000077.1:0-8435 GCA_044369395.1 Flavobacteriales bacterium
CAACATTTTTCGATTGAGTTAAGTGCAGAAAACAAGAAAATGTTTTACGTTCCTGTTGGATTTGCGCATGGTTTTTTAACGCTCGAAGACAATACTATATTTTCATATAAATGCGGTAATTATTACAATAAAGCTTCCGAACAAGGTATCTTATGGAACGATACTAAATTAAATATAGATTGGGGAATAAGCGATCCATTACTTTCTGAGAAAGACATGGTAAATAGTAGCTTTATTGATTTTGACTCTCCATTTATTTATTAATCCAAAACACAATTACGATGAATTTGGATAATTTTTCTCTTCCTGTAATTTATTTGATTTTCATTGCTGGAATGCTCATTTTATCCATTGCGATCAATGGTATTCTGATAAAATTCTCGAAAAATTTAGGAGCAAAAAATGAAATTGACCAAGTCCGTTGGGCGGCAACAACCAAACCTGCATTTGGAGGAGTTTCTTTTTTCATACTTTTTTTAAGTTCCATCGTGTTTTACTCCATCTTTTTTGGAAATGGACAAATTCTTCTGAATTCTAAATTTATTGTTTTAGTTACAGCATGTTCATTGGGTTTTATGATGGGCCTAGCTGACGATGCTTACAATACAAAACCGTTTTTAAAATTTGCGGTTCAATTTATTTGTGCTCTACTATTCATAATTAGTGGAAATGGAATACATACTTTTCAGTGGGAATGGTTGAATATTGCTCTTACGTTTCTGTGGATTGTTGGGATGATGAATTCCATAAACATGCTCGATAATATGGACGCAATTACAGCAAGTGTTTCGACTGTAATTTGCATTTCTTTGGCCATGACTTTAGTTTTTCGAGGCGAATTCTCAAATATTAATTTAGTTCTTCTTCTTGGAGTGATTGCCGGAATATCAGGTTTCCTATACTACAATTGGAATCCATCACGTATGTATATGGGCGACAGCGGCAGCCAATTCCTAGGTGCATTTTTGGGTGGGATGGCTATCGAGTACTTATGGAACGCACCTGATTATTTTGGACATGCTATTCCCGAAAAACAACTTTTATTGGTTGCATTAATTTTCATCGTTCCAATTAGCGATACAACTGCTGTTTCAATTAACCGAATAATGAAAGGGCAAAGTCCTTTTGTTGGTGGACGTGATCATACGACACATCATCTTTCGTACATGGGTTTAAGTGAACGGCATATTGCAATGTTATTGATTGCCATTTCACTTGCATCATTATTCTTCGGTATTATTATTATCAATAATATTGAAACATGGCAGTGGTTTCATTCGTTACTCTTTAGTACTCTATTTATATTGGTTGGAGGGGCTTTATACTCGACTACAAAAATTAGTAAACCTAAAAGCAAAACGTGAAATTCAGCTCAATAGTAAACAAACTATCATCTCGTTCTTGGAAAGCACTCATTTCCATGTCCTTTTTACTTATTGTAATAGGTGCAATTCGACTCTTTACCTTTTCTGCAAGACAAGAAATTAACGACGAACTTTATAAAAAATACTTTGCCGAAAACTATAGAATTTTTGCAGTTAACATTCCTGCCAATCTTAATTTTGCAGGTGAACAAGTTCCACTTCAAGACTTTGAAGTGCGAGAGCGTATTGATCGAGAATTTTTAGTTAATACCTATTGGCAATCGCAAACATTGCTTCTTATTAAAAGAGCCAATCGTTGGTTACCGCTCATTTCTTCCATTCTAAAACAGCATAATATTCCCGAAGATTTCAAATATCTCGCAATTGTTGAAAGTGGATTTACGCATGCAGTATCAAGTAAAGGAGCAGCGGGGTTTTGGCAGTTTATTCCATCAACTGCGCAAGCTTATGGATTAACAATAAACGAGGAAATTGACGAACGATATAATGTCGAGAAATCGACAGAATCGGCTTGTAAACTTTTCAAGGATTGCTACAAATCTTTAGGTAACTGGACGCTCGTAGCGGCATCTTTTAATGTTGGATTGAATGGACTTCAACGTCAAATGATCAAACAAAAAGCAACGAGTTACTACGATTTACATTTGAACGAAGAAACCGCACGGTATGTTTTTAGGGTTTTAGCAATCAAAGAAATTATGAAAAATCCCAGAGATTATGGTTTTGTTATTCGTAAAAAAGATTTGTACCCTCCCATTCTTAGTCAGACAATTCAAGTAGATAGCAGTATCACCGATATGGCATTGTTTGCCGAAAAAGCGGGGATTAACTACAAGCTCCTCAAATATTTCAATCCTTGGTTGAGATCCGATGTACTTACCAATAAAGAAGGCAAATCGTATCGCATAAAAATCCCTCATTCAAGTGTTAAAAATTACGATGAACTTATGCGACTAGCTGAGTCAGAATTTACATCGCCAATTTTGGTAAGTGATTCATTGTAAAGGGCAAAACATGTTGACTTAAATTAACATGCATTTACTCAAACTGCGAGTTAAAAACCTCATTTAGCCCGCTAAAAAGATTAATTTTACCCTTTGTTTTTCTATGAAAGTGAAAGATTCTGTGGGGGAAGCTTCGATTGAAGTATACGGTGCCCGCGAACATAATCTGAAGAATATCGATGTGAGTATTCCAAGAAATAAACTTGTTGTTATAACAGGTTTAAGTGGAAGTGGGAAGTCGTCTTTGGCATTTGACACCATTTATGCGGAAGGTCAACGCAGATATATTGAGAGCTTTTCAGCGTACGCCCGACAATTTTTGGGTAATATGGAAAGGCCTGAAGTGGACAAAATCACAGGCTTAAGTCCTGTAATTTCGATTGAACAGAAAACCACAGGCAAAAATCCACGTTCTACCGTTGGAACTATAACAGAGATTTACGATTTCCTTCGTTTGTTATATGCACGCGCTGGAGAAGCATTCTCTTATGTTACGGGTGAGAAGATGATACGGTATTCAGAACAACAAATTCTGTCTCTCATATTAAATGATTATTCCGATAAACGAATTAGTCTTTTATCTCCTGTAGTTAAGGGAAGAAAAGGTCATTACCGTGAGTTGTTTGAGCAAATTCGGAAGATGGGTTTTTTAAAGGTTCGAATTGATGGGAAAGTACTTGACATGACTTTCGGAATGAAACTCGATCGATATAAAGTACATGATATTGAAATTGTTGTTGATCGAATTGAAGTAAATGAAAGCAGCGCGCAGCGAATTACTGAATCGCTGAAGTTGGCCATGAAACATGGTAAAGGAAGCATGATGGTTTTAGATGCCGATTCGAACCAAGCGAGACATTTTAGTCGCTTTCTGATGTGCCCAACCTCGGGTATTTCATATGATGAACCCGCTCCAAATTTATTCTCCTTCAATTCGCCATATGGATCATGTCCTCGTTGCCATGGTCTGGGTAAAGTGACCGAAGTTGATATCCATAAGATCATTCCCAATCCAAAGAAAAGCCTTCGTAATGGAGGAATTGTGCCACTCGGAGAATATAAAAACAATTGGATTTTCGCTCAAATTGAGGCCATTGCAGATAAATACGGATTTAACATCAATGATGCAATTGAAGATATTGATGAATCTGCAATCAATGCGATTTTGTATGGTACTGATGAAATTCTCAAAATAAAAAACCCCAATTACAATACGAGTGGCTATGCGATGGAGTTTAATGGCATTGTCAATTTCATTAAAGAACAACATGAAGAAAGTAATTCGGAAAACACCAAAAATTGGGCACTCGAATACATGAACGATGTTGTTTGCCCCGATTGTGAGGGCGATCGAGTTAAAAAAGAAGCACTTTGGTTTCGGATAGATGGCAAAAACATTGGTGAGTTAGCACGTATGGATATTGCCAATTTGCAAACATGGTTCGCCGATATTGAATCACGCATGGCAGAGAGGCAACTTGCTATAGCTCACGAAGTAGTAAAAGAAATTAAAACACGCATTGGATTTCTTATGGATGTTGGGTTAGAATACCTCACCATTCATCGCAGTGCGGGAAGTTTATCTGGAGGAGAATCGCAACGAATTCGTTTGGCTACACAAATCGGATCTAAGTTAGTAGGCGTTTTATACATTCTCGATGAACCGAGTATTGGCTTACATCAACGCGACAATGTGCGACTTATAAAAGCACTTCAAGAACTGCGTGATTCAGGAAATTCTGTGTTGGTAGTAGAACATGATAAAGACATGATCATGGCCGCAGACCATGTTATTGATATTGGTCCAGGTGCGGGAGTTCATGGAGGAAGGGTTGTGGCGCAAGGCACCGGAAAAACACTCGCACAAGGCGATTCATTGACCGCAAAATATCTAAGGAACGAAATTTCAATTGCTATTCCGCAAGAAAGACGAAAAGGAAATGGGAAAGTGCTTAAATTGATTGAAGCAAGTGGCAATAATTTAAAAAATGTCAGCGTTGAATTCCCACTCGGAATGCTCATCTGTGTTTCGGGCGTATCTGGAAGTGGCAAGTCAACATTGATTAATGAAACACTTTACCCCATTTTAAGTCAATACTTTTTTCGTTCCAACAAGAAACCTCTTGCTTATAAAAAAATCGAAGGACTTCAACATATCGACAAAGTCATAGACATTGATCAAAGTCCTATCGGACGAACTCCACGTTCTAATCCGGCGACATATACCAATGTGTTTTCAGATATTAGAACATTATTTTCATCCTTACCCGAAGCGAGTATTCGTGGCTATAAACCAGGACGATTTTCATTCAACGTAAAAGGCGGCCGTTGCGAAACATGCAGTGGTGGTGGAATGCAAGTCATTGAAATGAACTTTCTGCCCGATGTATATGTACAATGTCCTTCCTGCCAGGGAAAACGTTACAATAGAGAAACGCTTGAAATTCGTTACAAAGGAAAATCAATCAGCGATGTTTTAAATTTAACGATTGATCAAGCGGTTGAATTTTTCGCAAATATCCCAAGCATTTTAGTCAAAATAAAAACCTTGCAAGATGTTGGTTTGGGTTATATATCACTTGGGCAATCTTCAACAACCTTAAGTGGTGGCGAGGCGCAACGAGTAAAGCTTGCAACCGAACTTTCCAAGAAAGATACAGGCAGCACTTTTTACATTCTCGATGAGCCTACAACGGGTTTGCATTTCGAAGATATCCGTATATTGCTTGATGTATTACAAAAATTGGTAGATCGAGGTAATACCGTTTTAATTATCGAACACAATTTGGATATTGTTAAAGTTGCTGATCATTTGATTGATATTGGACCAGAAGGAGGTAATCGAGGCGGAACTGTTTTAGCTGAGGGAACTCCAGAATTTGTTTCAAACCATCCAACGAGTTATACAGCACAATTTTTAAAAAACGAACTGATATAAGAATGGATATTAATAAGAATAGTGGTCACGAAGACAAAATTATTGAAGCTTTTAAGGAGAAAGATAATTTTGAAATTAAGACAACAAACTCATGGCAGATTTTCAAAATCATGGCTGAGTTTGTTGAGGGATTTGAGAAGCTTGGTAAAATTGGACCTTGTGTTTCTATTTTTGGATCTGCTCGCTCCAAGCCCGAAGATCCTTATTACATTATGGCCGAAGATATTGCCTATCGTTTAACGCTTGAAGGATATGGAATTATCACCGGAGGTGGTCCTGGAATTATGGAGGCTGGCAACAAAGGAGCTCAACGAGGGGGTGGAAAATCGGTAGGATTAAACATTGTTTTACCGCATGAACAAGATGGGAATCGCTATATCGATCGTGATAAAATTATAAACTTCGATTATTTCTTTGTCCGCAAAGTGATGTTCATGAAGTATGCTCAAGGTTTTGTTATTATGCCAGGAGGATTTGGAACATTGGATGAGTTTTTCGAAGCCATTACCTTAATTCAAACGAACAAAATAGCCCGTTTCCCATTGGTTTTAGTAGGCAAAAAATTCTGGGCCGGTATTGTTGAGTGGATCAAAGAGCAACAAATTAATGAAAATCCATTTGTTTCGCCTGAAGATTTGGATTTGTTTTCATTGGTTGACACTCCTGAAGAAGCTGTTCAGGCAATTAATGACTTTTACAACAAATATATGTTTCGTCCTAATTTTTAACAGAGAACTTAAATTATTTAGTAAAAAATTTAAATCAAATAGAACTTTATTTTTTCATTTATCGTAGTCAATTCAACGAGTGTGTAGATTGAAAATTCAGAAATAATGATAAAATATAATCCACACAAAATTCTAAATTAACGATTGTAACACTTCTGCATATGAACAATCAATTACCCGAAGGCGAATTGTATGATTTAACGATGATTCGAGAAATTTCTCAAGGCAATAACGATTTTGTAAAAAAGATGATGTCATTGTTTATTGAAACTCTCCCTCCTGCAATCCATGAGTTAAAACAACATTTAGCAGAAAGCAATTGGGCTAGCCTAGGTGCTGTGGCTCATAAAATTAAACCATCAATTGATACAATGGGTATTGATAGTTTAAAGGAGGATATTCGTTCAGTGGAGCGTTTTGGTAAAGATGTCATTCACTTAGAAGAACTTCCGGGATTAATTGACAAAATTGAGTTTATCATTAATGCAGCAATTGCAAAACTTAAAACCGAACTAGATGCATAAAACAAAAAATCCAGCAAAAGCTGGATTTTTTTTGATCATTTCACTGAAATAAGTTCTACATTAAATAGCAATCGTGCTTTGGGTGGTATAAGAGGTGGTCTTCCCGCTTCGCCGTATGCTAATTGATAGGGAATAGAAAGCAATGCTTTTCCTCCAACATTTAAAGCAGCAATGCCTTCATCCCAACCAGGAATAACCATTCCGGCTCCCAAGCGAAACGAAAATGGCTTATCACGAATAATGGATGAATCGAATACATCTCCATTTTCTAAAAATCCGGTATAGTGCACTTCAACGGTTTTCCCCTTCTCTGCTTTCTGGCCTTCACCTTGCTGAATAATAAAGTATTCTAATCCGGTTGAAGTAAGTGTTTTTTGATTCTCTTTTCGTTCAAATGGCTGAGGAATAAAATTTCGTTTTGCTTCGATTACTTCAACATCAAAAACAAGATAAGATCCTGTTGGGATATTGGGCATGGGAGTTTCACCATAACCCAAATCCGGCGGAATTGTCAATGTGGCTTTTTCTCCAACTTTTAATAATTGAAACGCTTCGTCCCATCCAGCAATTACTTGCCTCATTCCAATTACAAATTCAAATGGTTGATTGCGATCACGCGAAGAATCAAACTTTCTACCATCAATCAAAGTACCCGAATAATGTACTTTAATCTTATCACCTTTATTCAATAATTTACCTTTTGCCGATTTCTGAAGATTAATCTTTAAGCCACTTGGACTTGCATACTCCTGATTAAGCTTAAGTTTAACATCTTGAGCAAGAAGTTCACCTACCAAAAAAAATAGAAAAAGGACTAATAGCCGCATGGGTGAATTAATCAATCTTTACAAGTTCTACTTCAAAAATCAAAGATGAATTTGCAGGAATTGGTCCCATAGCACGAGCACCATAAGCCAACCAAGATGGAATCATCAAAGTTGCCTTCCCTCCTACTTCAATGGCTGCAATACCCTCGTCCCATCCTTTAATAACTTGACCTTCGCCCAATGTAAAAGCAATTGGTTCATTGCGTTGAACACTTGAATCGAAAACGGTTCCATCCAACAATGTTCCTGTATAATGAACCGATACTTTTTGACCAGCAAGGGGCTTTACACCATTTCCTTTTTGACGTTGAATGATGATTAATCCACTGGGTTCAGGAGTTTGATTATCACCTTTCTCAGCCATTTTCGCAAGCAATACTTGCATTTCTTTTTCGTTTTGTGTCCTCATTTCTATTTGTGATATTGAATCCAATACTGCTTGTTTTTTTTGCATCTCTTCCATCGTGTTTATTTCAACCATTCCAATTTCAAAACGAATTTTTTCACCCGATTGAATAAAAGGAGGAAGTTCTTCTAATTGGACCGTTTTTAAGAAAAATGAATCGGCAGGCACGAGAAATGTTGCTGAATCTCCCTGATGCATCATTGCCAAACCTTCCATCAAATCGCCTTTGTAGGTTGTTGCAGTAAGTTGCAATGTGACCATTCCTCCTGGATTTACTTTCGAATCGAATAACAAGGAATCCTGATTGTTTTTCTTAATGAAATACTGTGCACGAAAAGAAAGCACATCACTCATTTGAGATGATCGTGCACTTTTTGTAGTGCGAACTAACTTATACACTAAGTTGTTGGGGCTCACTTTAAATCCTTTTGGAACATCAGCTTTTCCTTTCGATTTATTTTGTGCATTAGCCAAAGAGCAACTTAAAACAATACAAATAATTAGACTAGCTGTGAATATTGATTTATCAAACCTTTTCATAATTATTCGGCTTTCATTAATTGTACTTCAAATACCAAAGGTGCAAATGGAGGAATTGGATCTTGACCGTTAGAACCATAAGC
>JBIPLZ010000078.1:0-8395 GCA_044369395.1 Flavobacteriales bacterium
CCAATGCTCGAAACAGGCCAATTTCTGCCCTTTAATTCATGAACTTGCTGAAGATCTAAATGCGATAAAAGATTCACGGTATATTAGATTATTTCTTCCCTCTTTTTATTTTCTTCGGTTTATTCGCTTCGTCGGCAATAATGGCCAGGCAATCGTTCAATGAAAGCGCTTTGGGGTCGCGGTCTTTGGGAATTTTAAAATTCTCCTTTCCTTGCGAAATATAAGGCCCAAAACGACCATTTAAAACTTGTATTTCTGGTTCAGAATCGGTAAACCGAGTAATTACTTTTTCGGCGTCGGCTTTACGTTTCGCTAAAATAATTTCAATTGCTCGTTCTTGATCTACAGATAATGGATCATCTGTTTTCGGCAATGAATAAAATGAACTATTGTGACGAACATACGGACCAAAACGCCCTGTTCCAATGGTTACATCTTTACCTTCAAATTCGCCAAGGTTTCTAGGTAATTTAAATAGATCTAATGCCTCCTCAAGTGTAATAGATTCTAAACGTTGCCCCGATTTCAAATTAGAAAATTTCTTTTCTTCATCATCGCTCTCGCCAATTTGAGCTAAGGCGCCATAACGACCAATGCGAACGTAAATATTTTTATTCGTTTTGGGATCTATTCCTAAAAGTCTTGCTCCAGTTGCCCTTTCCGATTCAACTAATGTGCGCTCAACTTCTACATGAAATGGGTTGTAAAAACCATCTATCATTTTGGTCCATTCTTGCATCCCCTCTGCAATTTCATCGAATTCCTTTTCAACCTTGGCGGTAAAATGAAAATCCATGATTTGAGCGAAATTTGTCATTAAGAAATCATTTACAACAGTTCCAATGTCGGTTGGGAACAACTTGTTTTTTTCAGCACCAGTAATCTCTGTCTTTTTCTCCGACTTTATTTCTTTGTTTTTAAGAGTCAGTAACGTATAGTTTCTTTCGCTTCCTTCACGATCTTCCTTTATTACATAATTTCTTTTTTGTATCGTTGAAATTGTCGGCGCGTATGTTGACGGTCTTCCAATACCAAGTTCTTCCAATTTCTTAACGAGTGAAGCTTCGGTATATCTCGGCGGGCTATTAGGATATTTCTCAGTGATTGTCATTTCATCGAGAGCCAAAGCCAAGCCCTTTTCAACTGGAGGTAAAAGCCCAGATCCATCTTCTTCTTCTAAATTTTCATCAGTCGATTCAATATACATTTTAAGGAAGCCATCAAACACAATAACTTCACCGTTTGCTTCGAGTTGCTCGTTCAGGGTTGAAATATTCACTTTTACAACCGTTCTTTCCAATTCTGCATCCGCCATTTGTGAAGCAAGCGTTCGTTTGTATATCATTTCATACAAACGCTTTTCTTGAGCATCACCGCCAGCCGTTGGATTTTCCATATACGTTGGACGAATAGCCTCGTGAGCTTCTTGTGCCCCTTTGCTTCTTGTCGTGAATTGTCTTTGCTTGTGGTAGCGTTCACCGAATTGAGAAACAATCTGATCTTTAGCTGCATTAAGAGCAGTTTCTGAAAGATTAACAGAATCTGTTCTCATATATGTAATTTTTCCAGCCTCGTATAATTTTTGGGCAAGAACCATTGTCTGAGAAACAGAATAACCCAGTTTACGAGAAGCTTCCTGTTGAAGTGTTGATGTTGTAAATGGTGCCGAAGGAGTTCTTTTTGCAGGTTTTTTTTCTACACTTCCGATTGAGAATAAAGCATCCTTGCATTTTTCAAGGAACGTCATCGCATCGGTTTCTTTTTCAATTTTTTGAGGAAGTGTTGCTTTTAGAACGTATGCTCTTTCTTTATGCTTGAAAGATAATAAAGCAACAACTCTGTATGCAGAAACAGATAAGAAGCCATTAATTTCACGTTCCCGATCTACCAAAAGCCTCACGGTAACCGATTGAACCCGACCAGCAGAAAGAGATGGTTTTACCTTTTTCCATAAAATGGGCGAAAGTTCATAACCAACAATGCGATCAAGAATCCTTCTTGCTTGTTGAGCATTAACCAAGTTATAATCAATTTTCCTTGGAGAATCGATGGCTTTAATAATTGCTTGTTTGGTAATTTCATGAAAAACAATCCTTTTGGTTTTGGCTTCATTTAAATTTAAAGCTTCAAAAAGATGCCATGAAATTGCCTCTCCCTCCCGGTCCTCATCGGATGCCAACCAAACAGTATCTGCTTCTTTCGATAATTTCGTGAGCTCTTTTATAATATCCTTCTTATCGGGAGAAATTTGATATTGAGGGGCATAATTATTTTTTATGTCGATGGAAATATCTGATTTAGGTAAATCGCGAATATGTCCAAAGCAGGATTTTACAATATAATCGGACCCTAGAAATCCCTCAATGGTTTTTGCTTTAGCCGGTGACTCAACAATAACAAGGTTTTTGGCCATAATTTTATTTTTTATAGAAAGAAGATTGTCGGCAAAGAAACAGAAAGAATTCGGGCATACGCAAATTAAATCTATCTTAATCCTAACAGCCTGTCTTTAAAAAACAGAAAAAAATGCATCGCGACACACCTGTGACATATTGTCACAACGTCGGTATTGCCTACTTTTGCCTTCCAAATACTATCATGAAAGACCAACTATCAAAAGACATTGACGAATCAAGACAAGGCGAGTCGCTTGTTTTGCCGACAGAAAGCAATTCGGCTCAAACAAAAAAGATGTTTATTGAGAGTTATGGATGTGCAATGAATTTTGCGGATAGTGAAATTGTTGCATCCATTTTAATCAAGGAAGGATTTTCTACAACATCTGTTATTGATGAAGCCGATTTAATTTTTGTAAACACATGTGCCATTCGTGATAACGCCGAACAACGTGTTCGTCAAAGGCTAACAGAATACAATAAAGTAAAAAAGAAAAACCCTGATTTAATTATAGGTGTTTTGGGCTGTATGGCAGAACGACTTAAGTCGCAGCTTATGGAAGAGGAGAAGTTGGTTGATATGGTTGTTGGTCCTGATGCTTATCGAGATTTACCCAACCTAATTTCTGTTGCTGAAGATGGAAGAAAGGCCATCAATGTTATATTATCGAAAGAAGAAACCTATGCCGATATTTCTCCGGTAAGACTTGGTGGAAATGGAATTACAGCATTTGTATCGATAACGCGCGGTTGCGACAATATGTGTTCGTTTTGTGTAGTTCCTTTTACACGTGGAAGAGAAAGAAGCCGCGATCCAGAAACAATTATTAATGAAGTTGTTGGTCTTTATGAAGACGGTTACCGTGAAGTAACTTTGCTTGGGCAAAATGTTGATTCGTATTTGTATTCAGGTGGAGGATTAAAGAAGGAAATTTATTCTGAAGAAGAATTAAATTCGGCGGTTAGCTTTTCTCAATTACTTGAAATGGTTGCGCTTGCATCACCAAATATGCGCATTCGGTTTTCAACATCTCATCCGAAAGATATGTTGGATAGCGTTCTCGAAATAATGGCGCGCTACCCGAATATTTGCAACTACATTCATTTGCCTGTTCAATCAGGAAATACCGAATTACTCGAAAAGATGAATCGTGGATATACCCGAGAATGGTATATGGAACGCATTTTAGCCATTCGAAGAATTATTCCTGGATGCGGAATTTCATCCGATATTATTACGGGATTTTGTTCAGAAACAGAAGAGCAACATCAAGACACACTGAGTTTGATGGAATTTTCAGAGTTCGATTTTTCATACATGTATAAGTATTCGGAAAGACCCAAAACGCTTGCCGAAAGAAAGTACAAAGACGATATATCTGAAGAAACGAAAAGCCGTCGACTTACTGAAATCATTCATCTACAGGGAAGATTGTCGACAGAAAGCAACAAGAAGGACATTGGAAAAACGGTTCGAGTGCTAGTAGAAGGATTTTCAAAACGTTCGGAAGAGTTTGTATCTGGAAGATGTTCTGAAAACAAAATGGTAGTCTTTCCGAAAGAAAACTATAAACCGGGCGATTTGGTGGATGTACTCATCCACGATTGTACTCAAGCAACATTATTAGGCAAAGCGATTTCATTAGCATCGGGGCACTAAGGATATAAAAATGAATCTTCAAGACATAAAAAACCGATTTGGAATTATTGGTTCTTCGCCATCTCTCGACCGTGCAATTGATACTGCTTGGCGTGTTGCTGCAACCGACTTAACTGTTTTCATCACAGGAGAAAGCGGTACAGGAAAAGAAGTTTTTTCAAAGGTGATTCATAGCTTTTCAACGAGAAAGCACGGTTCGTTCATTGCTGTTAATTGTGGCGCAATTCCAGAGGGTACAATAGATTCCGAATTGTTTGGACATGAAAAAGGATCTTTTACAGGAGCCAATGAAGCTCGAAAAGGATACTTTGAGGTGGCTAGTGGAGGAACAATTTTTTTGGATGAGGTTGCCGAACTTCCTCTTCAAACCCAAGTCCGTCTTTTACGTGTGCTTGAAACGGGAGAATTTATTAAAGTTGGATCTTCCAAAGTATTAAAAACAGATGTTCGTATAGTTGCCGCAACCAATGTGAATATTCCGGATGCTATTGAAAAAGGGAAGTTTCGAGAAGATTTATTTTATCGATTAAATACAGTCCCAATTATGATACCCGCATTGAGAGAGCGGGGAAATGATATTGCACTTCTATTTCGAAAGTTCGCCGCCGATTTTGCTGATAAATACAAGATGCCGCCTATCCGACTTGATGATTCGGCTCAACAAGCACTTATTAATTACCGTTGGCCAGGAAACGTAAGGCAACTTAAAAATGTAACAGAACAAATCTCTATTATCGAAAATGAGCGGAATGTTACAGCAGATATTTTAGCTCAGTATTTACCAGGTCCTCACGGCAGCATGTTGCCCGCCTTAATTAAGCAAGATTCGGGAAGCGACTTTTCGGAAAGAGAAATATTGTATAAGGTCCTATTTGATATGAAAAAGGACATGGTCGACATGAAGAAAATGATGTTGAGTATGCTTCAAAATGGCATTGATGACAAGCATCTTCAAGAAGAAAATGCGCAGTTTATCAATAAGTTATATAGCGATATTCAGCAGCCTCAATTTTATCAATCTGCCCCAGCTCCTTCTGCGCCACAGACGACATCTTCTCCATATATAACACCTGTAAATCCTCCGCTAACCGATCATATTGAGGTGGAAGAAGAAAGTTTATCAATCGAAGGAAGAGAAAAAGAACTCATCATAAAGGCCCTTGAAAAATATAGAGGAAGAAGGAAAAACGCTTCTAAAGAACTTGGGATTTCAGAAAGAACGCTTTACAGAAAAATTAAAGAATACGGAATAAATCTCTAACATGAAACATCTAGTTTTTCTATTGCTGAGTTTGGTTTTGGTTTCTTGTAAGTTGTCTTTATCCGGAGGTAATTACGGAGAAGCAAAAACTATTTCTATAGCCTTCTTTCCGAACAATGCAGCCCTTGTTCAGCCAACTTTAAGTCAATCGTTTACGGAAGACCTACGAAACTTTTTTCAAACGCAAAGCCCACTTGCACTTATTTCGAAAGCAGGTGATTTGCACATAGAAGGCGCAATAACCGACTATAGAGTAAGTCCAGTTGGAGTTAGCAATCAGGCAGCTTCTTCAAATCGATTGACAATCACAGTCAATGTTAAATTCACTAATTCGAAAGATTCAACCAAAGACTTTGATACAAATTTCTCTCGCTTTGTTGATTTTCCAAGCACACAAAATATTGCTTCTATTGAACAAGAACTTGTAAGTCAAGTGAATCAGCAATTAATTCAAGACATCTTTAATAAAGCATTAATTAACTGGTAATGAATAAGGCCGAGTTTTTAAAATGTGTGAATTTGTCATTACCTACTCTTCCGGAGACAAATGACAATTTGAAAGAAATAATTAAGAACTTCCCATATTTTCAAGCTGCACATATTCTATTTGCTCGCTCATTAAATCAATCAAACAATATTTTGTTTTCAGAGGCATTAAAGAATGCCGCACTTTATTCTGGAAACAGAAAATTGCTTTTTGAGCTGGTTAATAATCAAGATAAATCAACAATTGCAACACCTATTGAAGAGAAATCCGTTGAACAAACCTCGAAAACGGAACCTAATTTTATAAATAAAGTCGAAGCTATTGCTTCTAATGAAATAGAGGCAATAACTCAAATAGAAATACAAGAAGAAATTGTTGAGGCTACTCAAGACGAACCGATAATTGAACAAACAATTTCTAGCCAAGCAAATCCCCTTCCGCCAGCGATTGATTTTTCGCAAGAAAAGGACAGTTTTTTAGGTTGGCTTAATAAGTTAAACAAGAATCCAGAGAAGAACGAATTGGACCTGAGCCAACTTCCGATTACACCTAAAATCGAAAAAGAACAGGTTGATAATTTAGTTGACCGCTTTATTCAAACAGACCCAAGAATAAGCAAACCAAGCAAAGCGGAATTCTTTTCACCAATACAAATGGCCAAAAAAAGTGTAGAAGATAATGACATGATTGTTTCGGAAACATTGGCCAGGGTATACATAGATCAAGGCAATACAGAAAAGGCGATACACATCTTTCGGAAATTAAGTTTGTTATATCCAGATAAAAGCACTTACTTTGCCGGCCTTATCCTAAAACTGGAAAAATCTGATTTGCTATGATTGGTATACTTTCAGCACTCATAATCCTTGTATCAATTCTATTGATTCTCGTAGTGCTAGTTCAAAATTCTAAAGGAGGAGGTCTTTCTTCCACATTTGCATCAAGTAATCAAGTAATGGGCGTCCGCAAGACAACCGACTTTTTGGAAAAATCCACTTGGGTTTTAGTTGCTGCGCTTGTTGTGCTTTGCCTTTTTGCAACAGTTATGAATAAACCAGGAGAGCAAAAGCAACAACAATCGGTTAGTCAGGAAAAAGCAGAATCTGCAACAGAAACTGCTCCAGCTGCTAAGCCAGCTCCAGCAACAGCTCCAACGAATACTGTTCCCGTTACACCGGTTCCTGCTC
This sequence comes from Flavobacteriales bacterium, assembly GCA_044369395.1. Taxonomy (GTDB): domain Bacteria; phylum Bacteroidota; class Bacteroidia; order M30B66; family M30B66; genus CALQRR01. The sequence goes on from JBIPLZ010000078.1 coordinate 6,992, forward strand.
CAGGAAATTAAACAAATTTTACATTACATTATTAATGTGTCAGTCTGTCACCGGGCTGACATTTTTTTTTGCATAAACTCGAGTCGTCTGACAAATTTGTCATTTCAGCCCAATGGCATATCATTCGCTAAGTGGCGTGCATAACCATAAAAAGCAAAATTATTATGTCTGATATTTCTATTCGTCCTTTACAGGACAGAGTGCTTGTTGAAGCAGCTCCGGCAGAAGAAAAAACGGCTGGAGGCATTATTATTCCAGATACCGCAAAAGAAAAACCACAAAAAGGCCGCGTTGTAGCTGTTGGCAATGGTAAGAAAGATGAGCCAATGACTGTACAAGTGGGCGATGAGGTATTATACGGCAAGTATGCCGGAACAGAGATTTCCGTTGGTGGCAAAGACCTCTTGATTATGCGCGAATCAGATATTTTCGCAATTCTTTAATTCAAATAGTAAATACTGAAAAAAATGGCAAAAGACATCACATTCAATATTGAAGCTCGCGACCAATTAAAAAAGGGCGTTGATGCATTAGCAAATGCAGTAAAAGTAACACTTGGTCCCAAAGGACGTAATGTTATCATTGACAAGAAATTTGGGGCTCCATCTATTACTAAGGACGGTGTTTCAGTTGCAAAAGAAATAGAATTAAGCAACCCAATTGAAAACATGGGTGCACAGATGCTTAAGGAAGTCGCTTCAAAAACTGCAGATGTTGCAGGAGATGGAACAACAACAGCAACTGTTTTGGCACAAGCAATTATTACTGCCGGTTTAAAACATGTTGCAGCTGGAGCAAATCCGATGGATTTAAAACGAGGAATTGACAAAGCGGTAGCAATTATTGTAGAGAATTTAAAACTTCAAAGCAAAGCGGTTGGCGATGACAATCAAAAAATAGAGCAGATTGCTACAATCTCTGCTAATAACGATAACGCCATTGGTAAATTAATCGCTCAGGCGATGGATAAAGTAAAGAAAGAAGGCGTTATTACTGTTGAAGAAGCAAAAGGAACCGAAACAACCGTAGAAGTTGTAGAAGGTATGCAATTCGATCGCGGATACATTTCTCCCTATTTTGTAACGGACACGGAGAAAATGCAAACCGTTCTTGAAAATCCATACATATTGATTTACGATAAGAAAATCTCTACCATGAAAGACCTTCTTCCAATTCTTGAGAAGAGCGTTCAAAGTGGTCGTCCTTTGTTGATTATTGCGGAAGATGTAGATAGCGAAGCGCTTGCTACATTGGTAGTAAACAAAATCCGCGGATCTCTTCGTATTGCTGCAGTTAAAGCCCCTGGTTTTGGCGATCGTCGTAAAGCGATGCTTGAGGACATTGCTATCTTAACAGGAGGACAATTAATTTCTGAAGAACGCGGGTACAAGCTAGAAAATGCGG